>CAYGXU010000005.1:0-7716 GCA_964353875.1 uncultured Anaerolineaceae bacterium
CGCCCCTACGGGATCGGCGGAAATGTAGGGGCGGGTTTAGAAATCCGCGGGATGTTTGCGGCGGGCATGGAAACCCGCCCCTACGGGATCGGCGGAAATGTAGGGGCGGGTTTAGAAATCCGCGGGATGTAGCGGCGGGTAGGGTAACCCGCCCTACGACTACGGGATCGGTGGAAATGTAGGGGCGGGTTTAGAAGCCCACGCGATGTAGCGGCGGGCATGGAAACCCGCGCCTACACATCCATGTTAACCGGTGGGTAAAGAAACCCGCCCACGCAGATGGGATAGTTCGGCGGGTAAGGGAACCCGCCCACGCAGATGGGATATGGCGGCGGGGAAGGAAACCTGCCCCTACGGGATCGGCGGAAATGTAAGGGCGGGTTTAGAAATGCGCGGGATGTAGCGGCGGGCATGGAAACCCGTCCCTACGGGATCGGCGGAAATGTAGGGGCGGGTTTAGAAATCCGCGGGATGTTAGCGGCGGGCATGGAAACCCGCCCCTACGGCGCGGATCGCATCATTGCGCTCCAATTGGCGGAAACGGAAAGCGCATCAAACGCCCGTTCTTGCTATCCACCACCCAGATCGACCCTTGCGGGTCGAAAGCAATGCCAGAGGGGAGATCGAATTGGTTCATACCCGTGCCATAAGTTCCCCAACCGAAAAGGAAATCTCCCATCGGGTTGAAACATAAAACCCGATACCCTTCCGGGTCCGTGATACAAACTTGATCATCAGGACCGAGAGCCAGGTAAGGTTTGTTCTCAAGGGATTGACCAAACCATGCTGCAATCGGCCATTCCCGTAGGAAGGTGAAGGTACCCGATTCTGTTAACTGAAACACCTGAACACGCGCATTCCAGGTATCGGCGATAAACGCTAAACCACTTGAGCTGAGAGCGAATCCAACAGGCTCATCCAATTGGCCAGGTCCATAGCCCCCTTCCCCAAACTGGCTCAGATATTGGCCGTTCGCATCATAGATCATAATGCGTTTATTGCCTGTGTCCATGACGAATACCCGGCCTTCCTGGTCCACCGTCATTGTTCTCGGTCCCCATAGATTCTCGGGCGAATCGGCATACCCTAAAACGCCCCACTTTGTGAGGAATGTCCCATCCGAGGTGAACTTCTGAATGCGATGATTCCAGGTGTCAGCCACATACACAGAGCCATCAGGACCGACTGCAATTCCCCATGGACTATTGAAAGTGCCGTCAGGTGCCGGGCCATTTAAGATATCGGCGAAGGTTCCCCACACGTGGAGCACATCCCCGTTGGGGCTGAGATGTTGGATGCGGTGATTCATTGAGTCGGCCACGTAGATGGAACCATCTGGGGCGAAGGCCAGGGAGCGTGGCGCCTGGAATTGGCCTTCTTTCGCTCCTGTTGTTCCAATGATGAGATCGGCGGATAGATCAAGGATGTTGGTTTGGTAAGGGTCGTCTTCATAGGCTCGTTCGGGCACCAGGGTCGGATCACCAATCCCCCATACTTTGGCGGAGATGTCGTTACGCACGTACAGACGCATATGATCGGAGGGTTGCCAATTTTCGAGAGAGAAATCCCTGCCGGTAATCTGGCCATACTGGGTGTAATCACGGTTAAACCAGATTTGCCAGACTGCGCTGCGCTTGCTCGGTTCAAAGATCCAAGGCCTGACTTTGTGCCAGATGTGGGAGAAATATTCGAAATATGACATAGAAGGCGGTTCAGCGCTGCCTTCACTCTGGTTTTCGATACGATATTCAGCCTCGATGCTGGACCATCTCAATTGGAAGTAATCCTGCATTGGCCATACCATGCGGATGTAATCGAATTTTTGGAAGTAATTCTCCAGCAAGGGTTCGAGACGCGCCCAATTGTTATCACTTGAAAGCAGTACCGGATACGACCTCAGATCGCGCGTGATCTCAGGCCCAAATGGATGGGCATTTGGATTATTACGGAAATACCAATTCAACGGCCAGGAGACACCGCTATCACCGCTTCCATCAGCTACATCATAGGCAAACTGAAGGGGCGCTTCGTCTCCAATCGCTTCAGAACATTCCTCGATCTTCTCAAGCACGGTCTTGACGCCATGTTCACCGTGGGCATATACAAGGAATTCCGTGCCGTAATCATAATTGCGATAAGCGGCAAGGTAGGCCGTGCGCGCGGTGAGCGTAAACACCCCTATAGAAAGGATGGCGATGATCGAGGAGCCAACGGGAAACCTTCCTCGCATGCGTATGAGGATCCAAAGGCCGATCACAACCAGAATCGTCAACCCCAGATGGAGGATGACATCCCCTGAAAGAAGGTTTTCGTTTGCAGATGCTTCGGCGGTCGCTCCAGACAAACTTAAAAGCTCATAGAGCGTACGTACCAAGGCATAAAGACCGACGGCGATGAGTATGAGCGTGCCCCAGCCTTCGACTCTGGAGGCGAAATGGACCCTGATTGCATCGATGCACTTACCCAATGCCCATCCTGTGAGCAGGACCATCGGGAGTGCAATGTGAACCGTTAACCAAGGCATCCGTTCACCGGCGTAGGAGAAGAGCAGCAAGGAGATAACCGTCCAATAACCAATGAAGATCATGGCGGGAAACGGCAAAGTCCCATTCGTGTGATTTGCTTCGCTAGGGAGGCTCTTTCGTTCCCTTCGTTTTCTGAACCATTCCCGTATTCCCAGGCTTGCCGCCAGGACTGAACCTGAGGCCGCAAGGTATTCATAAGTTGGAATTTGAAGGGCATAATAGTAATACAGAGGCTGGCTCCCACGTTGGACCTCTTGCTGGGCCAGCCAATAGCCAAAGGAGCCCACCAGACCTGTGGCAAGGCCGGGCCAATTCGTGAAAATGGAAGTGTAGAAGAGCAGGTAGGGGAAGAAAAAGATGGCCGCAATTGCTTGCCATCGACGCCAATCCCATACCAAACCAATGCCGGTCGTGATCGCTGCCATCACAGTCACGACAATCCCGGTCATGATCATGGTGCTGGTATTTTGGTAATCCAAAGGGTCCCAACCGAGAAGATTGGCCGGAAAAGCAGCCAGTTGTGGCAGAGTGACGGTGATCGATACAATAAGGATATCCAGCGCGGGATAATCCCGTCGCAAGCCAGTGCCGAAGGATCTCACTACAGAAATGACTGCGCTTGCCAAACCGACTAAAGCGATCGATAGACCAAAAAGAAGGAGAGGGGATGGACCTGGCTCCTCCGCTGTACCCTTCACCGCCTTGATATTGAAGAAGAGGATCGCTACTCCGATGAGGAAAGCCACCAATCCCAGTAGAAAGGCAATCAGGTACCCTCTGCTTTTCCAAGGGCGGTTTACTAATTGCCAGACCAGGACAGCGGCGACGAAGAGCATGAGTTCTACGGTATACATGAATGCGGTCTCTTTGATCAGGTAATGCAAAGTGAGGGAAGCGGCCAATAGATAAAGCCAACGGTTCTGGCGGGTCTCGAAGTAGCGGAAGACTGCCATGAACATTAATAATGCCGCTGAGAGGATGAATGCCTCGTTGCGAACATAACGGCTGTAGAAGAGCATGTAAGGGGAGACCAACATGACAACCATGGCCACCAGGGAGCCAGCACGCCCTAACCAGCGCTTAAAGAAAAATAACATCGCAATAGCAATCACACCGGAGAGCGCCGCGGGGAAGCGGGAAGTGGCGTCGCTGTCACCCAAAATCTTGTAGGTGAGCGCCAGAAGGTGGAACTGGAGGGGACCATGGGTGATTGGTGTGTGTTGGTAATCACCATTCTTTGCGAAGAGCCAGGAGAAATAAGTATGTTCGCTCTCGTCGTGGCTCATAACTCGTGATTCGAGATCATAGAAACGAGAGACAAAGGCCAAAAGGAGGATGAGAATCGCAAGCCATACTTCCGGTCGACGCCAGGGTTTCGATTGTAGGAACTGGATGATCTGCTCAGAAATGGCCATAGTGATTATTTTCACGTTGATCAAGTCTCCGTATGTATTCCTTGTATATATCAATTCTTGCTGGGAAAGGCAACCAATTCAGCCTTATCATTTGCTCGATTTTAAGCCCAATAGAACTAAGTTGCCCAATTGGCTTCGCACTTCATCATCCTATTTCTGGCTTATAATCATACCAGTCTTGCCATGTCTCTTCAGCACGTTCTCGAGAGTCTCCGATACAGCCCCGAATTCATGGGGAATGTTTCCGCATGGGAGCGGTTGCCAGCCCGACCAGCGCGTTATGCGGAGTTCCCCACCCGCCTCGATCCGCGTCTGATTACCGCCTTACGCGAATTCGGGACCGCCCCACTCTACACCCATCAGGCAACGGCAGTTGAGGCGGCTTTAGCGGGCGAGAACGTGGTTGTGGTCACAGGCACAGCCTCCGGAAAGACGCTCTGCTACAACCTGCCCGTTTTACAGACGATGCTCTCTGATCCGGAGGCGCGCGCAATCTATCTCTTCCCCACCAAAGCGCTCTCACAGGATCAAGCTGTAGCAGTGAATAAATTTCTTAAGTTACTAGATGCGGTTGACCTGGTGCAGGTACGGACATACGATGGAGATACTCCTCAGGGAAACCGCAGGCAGATCCGTGAAGAGACACGTTTGCTGATCACCAATCCCGATATGCTGCATACAGGCATCCTCCCTCATCACCCACGTTGGGCAACCCTATTGGAGAATCTGAAGTGGATCATTCTCGATGAGTTACACACCTATCGCGGCATCTTCGGTTCGAATGTGGCCAACCTCCTGCGACGTTTACGGCGTCTCTGTCGTTTCTATGGATCCGATCCACAATTCATCCTAACTTCGGCGACGATCGCCAATCCAAAGGAATTAGCAGAACGGCTGATCGAGAGCGATGTACGGCTGATTCCTGCCGACCTGGACGGCTCGCCGCGTGCCGAGAAGCATATCATTCTCTATCGGCCGCCGCTGATCGATCGCCAGCTTGGGATTCGAAGAGCCTACACATTGGAAACGACCAATATTGCCGGACGTTTCTTGCAGGCAGAGGTTCAGACGGTCATATTCGCCCGATCGAGGCTGACCACTGAGGTCCTTTTGGGTTATATCCGCGATGCCTATCAGAACGCAGGCGCTGATCCGAGCGCTATTCGCGGGTATCGCGGCGGTTATTTGCCTCTTGAGAGACGCGAAATCGAACGAGGACTGCGCGAAGGGGATGTGCGTGGCGTTGTGGCTACCACTGCCCTTGAGTTGGGTGTGGATATCGGTTTACTGGGTGCGGCAATCATTGCCGGCTATCCGGGGACGATCTCCAGCCTGTGGCAACAAGCGGGCCGCGCAGGAAGACGGAGTGAGGTTTCGGCTGCGGTGCTGGTTGCTTCAGCGGCACCGCTAGATCAATTTGTAGTCACCCATCCGCGTTATCTGTTCGAAGGCTCGCCAGAACACGGTCTGATCCATCCGAACAATCTGGCAATCCTGCTGCGACATTTGCGTTGCGCCGCTTTTGAGTTGCCATTTTCGGAAGGTGAACCCTTTGGAAATTTCGGAGACGTGGCTGAATGTCTGCGCTTCCTTGAAGAGCAAGGCGAGTTGCATGCTTCCGGCGGACGCTACCATTGGGTCGCCGATGCATACCCGGCCGAGTCGGTATCCCTGCGTGCGAGCAGCGATGATCCCGTCGTTATTCAGGATGTCGGTCAGGGGCGACCAGTTGTGATAGGTGAGATCGATCGGGCCGCCGCGCCTATGCTCTTACACGAGGGGGCGGTCTATATTCACGAAGGCAAGACTTATCTGGTGAAGAAGCTCGATTGGGATATCGCCATCGCAGAAGTCGAACCGGTGGAAGTGGATTATTATACGGATGCCTCTGAAAGCGTCGACTTGGAGGTGCTCGAGGTTTATGATGCAGACGAAAGGCAGTCGCTTCGCAAGGCGCATGGCTGGGCGAAGATCACAGCTCTGGTCACCTCTTTCCGGAAAGTTAAACGCTACACGCATGAGACACTCGGGTATGGCTCTGTGAGCCTTCCCCCGCGCCAGTTTGAGACCACGGCCTATTGGCTTTGGATTGCGCCAGAGACGGTTCAGCGATTAGAGCGCACAGGAGTCCTTTTGGCTCCTAATGACTATGGACCGAGTTGGCCAAGTGCTCGCGACGCGGCACGCGCCAGGGATGGATATACATGTCGTCAATGCGGAGCGATGGAATACGAAGGAAAAGCCCACAGTGTACACCACCTGCGTCCCTTCCGTGAGTATGGCTATAATCCAGGGGAGAACCGGAGTGATCGCCAGGCGAATCAACTTGATAATTTGGTCACCCTCTGTCCAACCTGTCATCAACGCGTGGAAGCGGCGCGCGGCACCCGCAGCGCCCTAAGCGGTTTTTCCCATGCGCTTGGCAACCTCGCTCCGCTCTTCCTCATGTGTGATCCGCGTGATATCGGCATGTTGACCGAGATCCGCTCTGCCAATACGAAGGGCCCGACCGTCACCCTTTTTGATCGGGTGCCAGGCGGTTTGGGTTTGGCGGAACGGCTCTATGAATTGCATGAGGAACTGTTGCAGGGTGCGTTGGAATTGATCCAGGCATGTCCTTGTCAGGAAGGTTGCCCGGCCTGTGTTGGGCCTGTAGGACCGGGTGGACAAGAGGTGAAGCAATTGAGTATCTCGCTGGTTGAGACATTATTGGATAGAAGCGCAGAACTCTAAAGACTATCATGCCTCAGGTTAATCTTGTGATTATCCAGTGTGGTGGGACTCAACCATGTCATAAAGTGGATACCTCTGATGAAAACAAAGGCGAATTCTACAAGGAGGATGATTTTGAAAAAGCCCAGCGTTCTTCTAATGGTTGTAATGACGATATCCATTACGGCATGTGCTCAAACGACCCAGGTACCAACAGCCACGCAAGCTCCAGTTGCGACTGTGACGCCTACGAGCACTGATGTGGCCAATCCGGAGTGTGATCCCAATCAGATCATAGTGCGATTACGCGAAAAAATGCCTTATGAGGAAGCGGCTGTCAGCCACAACATCCTTGATGAAACGAGGAATCTCACGATTTGGTTTATGGATCCCGAATTGATGCCATCTGCGGAAGCGAGGGATGTGGAAGCCATGGCTGAATTCGCCCTCGAACATTCGATGCAACTTGCTCAATGGATCCATCAAACTGATGTCTGTGTGACTCAATCCTTCGATAGCCTCACGTTGATCGCTGTGGATCAGGCCTATAATGCCTGGTACATCGGATCGGTATCACCTTATCAGCTGCCAGATCAGCAAAGTCTGAGCGAGGCGGATATGCTCGAATTGAAGCCATTCTTCATTGCGGGTTATCGTCGTGACGAGCAGGCAACGAAGGATGATCAGCCATTGCCTGATGAGGCCTGCGATTGGGGCAAAGCGCGCGCTGCCCTTCAATCGATCTTTGTGAAGGGGCGCATCAATGTCAGTTTTTATTATTATGTCGATCAGGATGGAGGAGCGATCTGGACCCAATGGGATGTCCCGCCGTGGGTTTTGAATAGCGGAGATGTCATCAGCGGTTTTACCGAACCGCTTCTTGAGGTCGATGAAGCCCTCACCTGTATGTATCCCCCCTTTAAAACTGTTTGGGTGACATATGTCCAGCCGGACGGCACGGTCGAATTGGCTGTGGCAATCGATGGGGAAGCGGTGCGAGATGAGGATCATGAGGTTATGCTGGATGGAATCGAACTGATCTACGCTCAAACACAGTGAACCAT
>CAYGXU010000005.1:7816-17800 GCA_964353875.1 uncultured Anaerolineaceae bacterium
GCAGGTGGCATATCGCGGTAGAATGATTGAAGAGGATTGCTGATGACCGAAGACGAACCGATAATCTCGGAGAAGAGGGAAGAAAACAAAGCGAAGCCACGTCGTCGTCCAGAATGGATCAAGGTCCGGGCGCCGACGGGGGAGACATACGAATGGCTGCGCGGGCTGATGCGCGCCAAAGTCTTACACACTGTATGTGAGGAGGCAATGTGTCCGAACATGGGGGAGTGTTGGGGTGCAGGAACGGCGACCTTTCTCTTAATGGGGGATGTGTGCACTCGCTCATGCCGGTTCTGCGATATCAAGACCGGACGCCCTGCTCCCCTGGACTGGCTTGAGCCCGAACGTATTGCGCGGGCGGTAAGAGCCATGGATTTGCGTCATGCGGTGATTACCAGCGTGAACCGCGATGAACGTGCGGATGGGGGCGCTCCGATTTTCGCCATGGTCATTCAGCGAATCCGGGAACTACAACCAGGCTGTTCGATTGAGGTGCTCATCCCGGATTTCAAGGGCTCGCAAGAAGCATTGAAGATCGTTATGGAGGCCCGACCTGAGATACTCAATCATAACGTCGAAACTGTAGAGAGGTTGTTCAGGGAGCTTCAGCCTCAGGATCGTTACGCATGGGCAGAAGCGACCCTCACGAACGCAAAGCGATTGGATGCGGATGTGTTGACCAAGTCAGGGATCATGGTGGGGCTGGGCGAATCGATGGATGAAGTGAAAATGACGATGCGCGATTTGCGGTCCTGGGGGGTGGACATCCTGACCGTGGGGCAATACTTGCAGCCCTCCAAGGAGCATTGGCCGATCGAGCGGTATTACCGACCAGAGGAATTTGACGAGTTAAGGGCATATGGTCTTGAACTCGGTTTTCAATGGGTTGAAAGTGGTCCCCTTGTTCGTTCATCCTATCGGGCGGAGAGGCAAGTAAGAGAATTGAGCATCGTGCATCGAAAGCTATACGGTGATGGGAAGGGGAGGTTGGAGGTGGAATAACCTCACCCCCCGACCTCCTCTCCTTTGCAGGAGAGGGGGCAGTATCTACCATGCTGAGTGCGCGTGCGGTTTGAATCCCGCTAAGTTGGGATCTCGAGGAAATACCCCGATTTTCCTATTTGTCTTTGACCCATTATTTATGCTATGATGTATGTAAGAAGGCGCAGGAGACAACACAATCTAATAGGCGTGAGCGACTTGTGCTCGAATACCCATGTTGGGATCGAACAGCGCTCCAAAAGTTATTTTTGGCCTCCAGACGCCAAATACAACACCCCATAAAATCGGGGTGTTGTATTCTTTGATGAGTACAATATGAAAGTAAGATCGTACTCGGTGAGAGCCATCATGGATAAGTTTCATTTCTACCACCCAATCGAAGTGCGCTATGGTGATATCGATGCCCAACGCCATGTAAACAACGCCTGCTATTTCACCTATATGGAGACCGCCCGAAGTAAATATGTTCAGCGTCTTGGACTGTGGGATGGGGAGGATTTCGACAAGATCGGCATCATTCTCCTGGAGATCAGCTGCACTTTCAAGAAACCCATAATCTATGGACAATCGATCCGTGTTGGAGTGAAAACGGTTCATATGGGCAATAAGAGCCTGGAACTGCTCCACATCCTTGAGGATGTCCCTACCGGAGAGGAGATGGCAAGTGGCAAAGCGATTGTAGTCGCCTATGATTACGAACGAGGCTGTTCGATCCCCATTCCACTGGTATGGCGTGAAACGATCGAAGCCTTTGAGGGAGATCAGTAAAACTTCAAGTAGCTATATTCATCGGAGCGCAATGGTACTTTTTTCTTTTGGGGCATTCTGATCGTTCATTTATAGACTCACCATGATCGTTCCAGCAACTGAGCAGAAATCTGATTTTGGCAAACTGGAGAGGACTTTCATAAGGGATGATCATCTTTGATGCTCATGAAGACCTGGCCTGGAATATGATGACTTTCGGACGGGATTACACTCGTTCCGTTACAGAAACACGAGCGCTTGAGGCCGGGACGGAGACTATCCTCCACAATGGGCACACGTTACTCGGATGGACGGAATGGGTGAAGGGACGAGTGGGAATCGTTTTTGCCACACTCTTCGCCAAACCGGTAAGGCATCGTAAGGGACCTTGGGATCGTTTGTGTTATACCGAGCCGTCCGAAGCAAATAAGCTCTACTGTCAGCAACTCGACCTTTACCAACGCCTGGTCGAAGACCACAGCGATAAATTCCTCATTATTCGCAACCAATCGGATTTGAATTCTGTGCTTAAGAGTTGGCAGAAGGCTGAGCCAGCTTCAGCGCGGATTGGCCTGACGCTGCTCATGGAAGGTGGGGAGGGCGTGCGCGAGCCTACGGAATTGGCAGATTGGGCTGCAAGGGGGGTGAGGATTCTAGGACCTGCCTGGGCGGGGACGCGCTTTTGCGGAGGGACTCAGGAACCCGGGCCTCTTACGAAGGAAGGGCATGAACTACTCGATGCGATGGCAGAGTTGGGGATGATTTTAGACCTGAGCCACATGGCCGAGCGAGCCGCCTTGCAGGCATTGGATCGATACCCAGGAGCGATCATTGCGTCGCACAGCAATGTGCTCGCGTTGGTTCCAAACAGTGAGAAGCCTGATCGGCACTTGACCGATGCGGTCATCATGCGCTTGGTTGAACGCGAGGGGGTGATCGGCATCGTCCCCTTCAACCGTTTCCTTCTTGGCGGTTGGAAACCTGAGGACGGTCGTGAGTTGGTGACCATTGAATGCGTCGTGGCTCACATCGATGCGATTTGTCAACGAGTCGGGAATGCGCAGAATGTCGCCATAGGCAGTGATTTTGATGGAGGCTTTGGCCTTGATCAGGTTCCTGTGGGACTTGACAGCATCGCCGACCTGCGGTTAATTGGAGATGTGTTAGGCTTCCATGGATATAGCCAGGAGGATGTGGAAGCCATTCAAGGGGGTAACTGGCTCAGGGTCTTACGTCGCACCCTGCCGGAAAGGTGACCTATGCCCAAGCGAAAACTCTCAAGAATTCAAGCTTTTTGGATCCGCATTTGGATGGCGCTTATTCTTATTGGACTCCTGCTCTTCATTATTGGAGTGTATCCCGATCTGATTGGAATGGATCGGAGTCCGGTCGTCGGTTTTGTTCAAATTGGGGTTTGGGAATTGGGGTTAGGCCTGCTATTCCTCGGCGCCTATGCCACATTGCGCATCCTTCATGGGAAACACCCCGATTCCCTGCGTGCTGAAATTGGCGAAAGACTGATTGCAACAGGATATGTCGTGGCGACAGCCGCGTCGTTGGCTGATTTTATCGGTATTGGTTCGCATGAGATCCCGAATTTGACTTTCGGCCCTATCCAGGTAATCGGTCTAATCTTTGGGATTGTGCTCTCTATCGTTGGTGTCGCTCTCTATTGGCCGCGAAAATCACGAGGGAAGGAGGGACTTTCTGAATCTACACCCTCGACCGATTCGAAACCAGAAGAAGAATCGACATCGAAAGTTGCTACGATATAACCCTAAAGATTTATTAGTTTGCCCCTCGGACGGGATACTTCCCACGGGAGGATTTGGTCCATTTTTTACTTCAATAGGGTGTATTAAATTTGAATTCATTTCTGGTTGTGATCGGGAGCAGTTATCCTACTTTGACATTTTCATACTCGAATGGCCGGGGAACACTTTGCCTCGGGGCTTGACCACCGTGTAGGCATAATTCACCGCCACCGTTACCTGACCAAAACCGACGACGATCAAATTGAGGGGATCGAGACCTTGCACAAGGGCAATGTCTCCCTCAGCATAAATTCCGGGGAGGTGAGTTTCCATTTTATGATTGACCTTGATGTAACGGTGGCCGATGATCTCCAAATCCCAATCTTGAATCGATCCCAGATAGGTTTTGTAGCCCAGGGCGAGGATCATGGTGCCCACTTCGAGGATTTCCTCCGCCTGCGTCCGATTGTCGAAAATCACCGCCTGTTTGACACGCTCTCGACCTTCCAAGCGACGATGCTCATAAAACACTTTTACATCTACGGAGGAGCTTTTTTGGGCGTTGATGGAAACGTCATGGGCAGGAAAACCTTCACGGCGATGAATCAAGGTGATACATGCTGCGATTGGTTCGAGAGCTAAGGCCCAATCAACAGCACTGTCGCCACCACCCACGATCAGTACCCGTTCGCCTGTGTGAGTATGTAAGTCCTTCACAAGATAGAGAACACCCTTATCCTCAAAATATTGGATACTTACATCGGCTAGCCGTACGGGCTGAAAGGCGCCGATGCTGGCCGCGATGGCAAATGTCCGCGAATAGTGAATCCCCTGGTCGGTTTCAAGAAGCCAACATTATCCCCCTTCCCTTTCGTCGGAAGATAGTACACGCCGGAGATGCAGGCATCATTCTTCCAGACAGATAATGGGCTTCCATCGCATTGCCTGCTCAAACAGATTGGCGACCAATTGCCTGGAGAGGATGGCAGGATGACCCGGTGCGTCGAAAATTTGCTTTTCAGGGTAAAGCGCGGTCAGTTGTCCACCTGGCTATGGCAGTGAGTCAATGATCTTAACCGACATCTCGCGCATGCCGGCATAGAAGGTACCGGAAAGTCCCGTTGGTAGGGCGCTAATGAAAGTAATGTCCAAAACATCAAGCATGTCACGTCTTTTCATTGTCCCTCAGCTTACAAATTGTTGTTTGTCCGTCAGATCAAGCTGCATAAAGACCCTGGCCTTCTCCATCAAAGGAGCATGCATTGTCAGCGTCTGTAATATTCCCTGATGCCGCTTTCGGAGCAAGGTCTTGGCAGGGGTGTAATATTTCATTAACCGAACGGTTGATCGTTGCCTGTGTACATATCGATGGCGGAAAAGTACTCTTTTACGATGAGCCTGCACCAATCCTGGTTGTGGTGCTGTGCGATGGATGCATTTACGTGATAGTCCATCATTAAATCCAGATCGATGTGGTCTGTCCTTAAGAATTCATTGAGTGAAAGGGCTGATGATCGCCAGGTAAGCCAGCAGGAAGATCGCCAGCAATGCCAAAAGGGTCAACTGCCAGATCTGATTCCATGGACGTCTATCTTGCAGGGCTGGGCGATCCTCGAAGACCCAAGTTACAATATATTTTGGCCCTATGATCCATGAGAGGGTTGCGCCAGAGACAAGGCCGCCAAGATGACCCCAATTGTCGATTTGCGGTAATAGTCCGAGCCCTAAGTTCAAAATGGCGATGAAGACCACTTGGCGAAGCTGATCCTTGGCGGCCTGGCCGAAGATCTCGCGATGGTGAAAAAGAAAAACCCCGAAAGCCCCAAGGAAACCGAAGATGGCGCCAGATGCTCCTGCAGAAGGATTTCGGGAGAATGCCAAGCTGAAGATCACCCCGCAGATACCGGACAGGAAATACATCACGAGCATGCGCGCCGATCCAAAAAAACGTTCGATCACTGGACCAAGAGCATAAAGCGAGTACATATTGACGAAAATATGCCAGATTCCGATGTGGAGAAAAATGGGGGTGATGAAGCGCCAAACTTGCCCTGCTCGAATGCTTTCGTTATATTTAAGACCATAGAGTAAGGGGAAGTCATAGCCGGTCATTTGTTGGGATGCAATCTGGGCGAGGTAGATCAAGAGTGTGAATCCAATCAGAGCATAGGTCGCTGGAAAGCGTTTGATCCGGCTTCGCCAGCTAGATGGCCGGATCGGAGGGGTTCCCGATGTTGGGGCGCTTGTCGTGGTGGATGGGCTCTCTGTCACATATCGACCTTTCTTGGCTGAGTGCGAAGGTGCTCGGCGCGCAAGATGGCGAGGATATCATCAACCGCTTTATCCAGATGGCCTTCGGCATTGATAACGTAGTAATCGAAATTATTCACTCGCTCAAGCTCCCGGCGCGCGGTCTCGATGCGGATCTTTAGACTTTCAGGCGTTTCGGTCTTTCGGGATCGCAACCTTTGGATCAATTCCTCTTCATCTCGGGTGGACAGGAAAATGAGTATAGCATCAGGACAGAGCGATCGCACCGTTTCAGCCCCCTGGACATCGAGACGCATGACTACGTCCTTGCCGCTTGCCAAAGCTTGCCTGACCTGATCCTTGGGGACACCCTTATAGTCATTGTAGACAAGGGCATGTTCAAGTAGTTCGCCCCTTACAATCATGCCGTTGAACTGCTCTTGGCTCATGAAGAAGTAGTCTTCCCCGTCGATCTCATCAGGGCGTTTAGGGCGTGTGGTTGCGGTGACGACAAAATGGAAGGGAAGCCCGCGCCCTTTCATCTCCTCGATAACCGAATCTTTTCCCACGCCGGATGGGCCGGATATGACAATTAAAAGTGGTTGCTGACTTCTTTTCAAGAGATCATCGAACATCTTTGTATCCTTTTGCGCTGATCAGTATAATTCAATTTTACGGAGGTTGGCATGCCAATTTACGAGTATCGTTGTTTAGATTGCGGCAAGCGATCATCGATTTTTCAGCGTTATGAGCAGTATGGAAAAGAACTGATTCGCTGCCGGCACTGTGGTGGAGAAAACCTGCGTCGGTTGATCAGTCGGGTGCGTGTCGTTCGTTCGGAGGAGGCACGCCTTGACTCCCTCTCCGATTCCAGCGCCTGGGATGGCATCGACGATGAAGACCCGCGCACGATGGCGCGTATGATGCGTAAAATGGGCGAGGAATTGGGAGAGGAAATGCCGCAGGAATTCGACGAAGTTGTGGACCGTCTCGAAGCTGGTGAAAGCCCAGAGGAGATTGAAAAGAGCATTCCGGAGTTGGGAGAAGGCGGAGATCTTGAGGAATAGCCCCATATGAAGAGGGCAATACTCAGTTTAGATATATTTGCATCTCGGATCAGGGAAGCAGGGAGTAACTCAACAATCCAAGCATTAGAATTTTCCCTGGCTTTTTAGATGCCAGAACAATTGTCAGTCGTAAATCCATTAGAAGCTGATCCTCTACTCATCCCTGGTGCCGGATTGGCTTGCGTTTGAGGATTTTTGCGCTTATAAGGAAAAGGGCAGCGCACGAGCTTAGATGATGAACCTTACTAGGCGATCCTATCTGTTTGGTCATAAGGAGAGCCCTAAAAAGAACCATACACTACCTCTGAAGAGACAGTGGCATGAAAGCCGATACGGCCTCTAAAGCGATGATTTTCAAGATGGTTCTTGATTGGTACAAGGATTTGAGTGATAGTCATTCAAGTTGTTTTGAGCTGATCATGGCGGACGCGCTGATCATCCATCTCTCCTGGCTGTTCAAGTCCGATCTCCCTTATCCGGGGAAGGAAAATCCATCATCGCCTGTACTCCCTTGGGTTTTTCCCGTAGGGATGGATGTTGAGTCAAATTAGGACGCGCCTTACCGAGGAAATGTTCGAATCGTAGTAATCGTTTAGCGACCCTAGAGGCAATACACATCAGCGTACTCGACCTTTTTATGATCTGAGGAAGTAATCAAGAGGGAGAAGAAGATGGAGTTGGGGTGATCTGGGGTAATTCAATCCAGTAGCATGTTGTTTTGCTGGAGGTGCGCAAGGGTACGCTGTTGGATTTGCTTCTGTACAATCTCAATCGCAGGGGAAGCGTCGATGATCGCCCATCGTCGCGAATCGTCACAGGCCATCTTCAGATAGCCCTGTCGTACACGTTCGTGGAATTCCTTCTCATAAGCGTCGAGCCGATTCCATTCGCCTTTACTTCTCTTACGTTGAAGGCCCATCTCCACAGGCAGATCCAGCAGTAGAATGAGATCGGGCTGCAGGCCATCGGTAGCAAACAGGGTGATCTCCCACAGGATCTCCAAATCCAGCCTATGACCATAGCCCTGATAAGCCAGGGAGGAGTGGAAGTACCGGTCAGAAACAACAACGCCACCCGCTTCAAGTTGGGGACGGATGACTTGACGCACATGTTGAGCGCGTGAGGCGGAGAAAAGCAAGAACTCCGTCGTGGGGTGCATCGAAGTATTATCATGCGACATGAGTACATGGCGAATTTGATCCCCGATGGCAGATCCCCCAGGTTCGCGGGTGAAGAGCACGTTATGCCCATCGGCTCGAAGCGCCTCCGACAGAAGCCTGGCCTGGGAGGACTTCCCCCCTCCTTCAGGTCCCTCGAGGGTGATGAAGCAACTCATTGTCGGTATATCCTCACTCTGCGTTGAGGTTCCTTCCCATAAGAATGGGAGATTAGATTGTGTTGCTTCGCCATTTGGTGTTGCAATCGACGGATATAGGAGGAGGCAGGCGGTAAATCGACTGCGTGTGCACCATTGAGCACCTTCTGGATCGACTGTCTCGTCTCCTCCATTGCCTCAGCCATTGAAGGGTCGTCGATTGAGGTGGCCTCCAAGTTAAACAAGTCGCTCAGGAAAGATTCCATTTGGATGAGGGTGTTCGAGCGGAGTACATAAATCGGCATACGACGCGCTTCTGCATCGTTAACCATTTTTTGTTGACGTCGATAATAAGAACGGAGAGTCACGAACACATCCGCCTCGGAAAGGCTATCCACAAATAAAGCCGGTACATGCAGTCGTTTTGTCGCCTGGCGCAGACGATTACGAGCAACACCATATGGGTAGATGCGGATGGTGCTGAGGGGTGCTGTCGGCATGTGAGGCGATGTCGGCGAAAAGGGCAGTTCCCCCTCCTCCATGGGAGTGGTAGAGGGAAGGGCTGTTTGGCGTCGATATCCCACCCCACCCCGTGGTGAAGATGCCGGAACGGATGGTGGCGCCTCGATCTGAATCTCGCCACTCCTATCCCGATAACGCAATTCCGGTGGAAGCGGCCGACCGCGCAGCATGGCATCGACCGAGGCGGAGACGTCGTGTTGAATAGCCAAGCGTTCCCGGTCTTGGATCTCGATAAGTGCATCAAATGTCGGTGCAGCACGACGCTCGAGAACCGTCTTCTGGGTGCCACGGCGGCGGGCTTCCTCATCAGATAATGTCACAGATTCAATCCCCCCCACCAAATCGGAAAGCGTCGGGTTGAGGAGCAAATTCTCGAGGGTGTTCCCGTGCGCTGTGCCGATCAACTGTACACCGCGCTCGGCAATGGTGCGGGCAGCAACGGCTTCTAGTTCGCGACCGATCTCATCGATCACGATCACTTCGGGGTTGTGGTTTTCGACAGCCTCGATCATCACTTCGTGTTGCAGGTTGGGTTTACGAACCTGCATCCGACGAGCCTTGCCAATCGCAGGGTGGGGAACATCCCCATCCCCAGCAATCTCGTTCGAGGTGTCTACAATCACCACGCGCTTCTCTTCTGCCAGGATGCGAGCCGCCTCACGCAACATGGTGGTCTTCCCCACCCCGGGGCGCCCGAGCAATAGGATGCTTTGCCCATCAGAAAGTAAGTCGCTAATAATATCGATCGTGCCAAAAACGGCTCGCCCCACGCGACAGGTCAAGCCGACAATGTGGTTGTGGCGGTTGCGGATAGCAGAGATGCGGTGCAAGGTACGCTCGATACCAGCGCGATTGTCGGCGTCAAATTCGCCAATACGGGAGACGACATCATCAATATCCTCTCGATTGACTTCAATCTCACTGAGAATAACTTCCTTGTCAGTGAAGCGCGCGGTAGGGACACGCCCTATATCGAGTATCACCTCGAGGAGGTCGTCTGCTCGGTTGATTTCATTTAATTTGGCGGTTACTCTTGGGGGAAGAACGCCAAGAAGTGCATCTAAATTATCTGTGATATGTCTACTTGTCATCTTTAATACAGTTGCCTATCCAATCAACACACAAGTTGGATTCATGCTCTATTTATACTGCTGCTCCTCTGGTTCGACAAGCGATTGGTGGGTGTGGGTCGCAAATGCTCTTTCTCCTTTTTTACAATGACGACAATCGGGCCCAATATTATCCTCAATCTCAAGGAGCACTGATCTGCATCCAGAGTGGCTCCTCACCTGTTCGACCAGAGCTTTATAAATAAATCGAGTTAAGC
>CAYGXU010000005.1:17900-33231 GCA_964353875.1 uncultured Anaerolineaceae bacterium
CCAGAGTGGCTCCTCACCTGTTCGACCAGAGCTTTATAAATAAATCGAGTTAAGCATCGCCGTTTGGTAACTCAAGCAATTCCGTGGAAGCGCTTTGCATTGGACCCGGCCACGTTCTGAGTGAGAAGGGGCTTATGTGGGGTGTTTTACTCTCTGAAAGTGCTTTAAGGTTGTCGTTGTACTTCTACACCGTTCGGGTAAAAGCCTTGTGGAAGAGAAGGGCATCAAACCGGCTGCCGATTTGGCCACCAGGAAGCTCATAATTCATGTGCCATTGGACGCGGGCTCCATTCCCTCGCGGTTGCATTCTCGTTGTGGAGATGAATCTGCCGCCGAGAGGCATTTTACCCGCGGTCTGCATCGGATAAGTCTTCGGGTCGAATTGAGTGACTTCTCCTTCACTTTCAAGGTCGCATCCAAAACGTCGGTATGAAAGTGTGTACTTGAAGCCCGACTTATCTATGGGACCTTGAGGTGCTTTCACATCAAGGATATCGAATCACTCTGGTATAAAGTCTGGTATGAACCCAAGCTCTCAGAGCTTCTCGAGAGGGGCGTCAACGTTGAAACTCGGATCAATGGCGGCATGAACAGCCTCCGGTTTTGGAGGCGACGCCAGGAGATAAGAGCAGAGATATCATTCCCCGTGAGATCTCAATGGGATTAGCTGTCTCACAGGGGGATTTCTTCTCTCCATCGTCTGCCCTGGACAAGAGATCGACCGGGTTCATAAAGGATAATGGACCAAATGTATAGTCCATACTCATTTTGATGGACTGCAACATCCTTGCCCGCAGATGGGGATCAGTCAAGACAATCATAAGGAAAGGGGAAAATTAGAAAATAAAAAGTGCGAAGGTCAACTCAACCTGGAAAATCATAGTTTCCTTTTCAGCCAGTATTCGCGAATCGCTTTTCTAAAGTCATGCCAGGGAGTCGCGGAGGAGTGCGCAAACGGCGTAGTTGGTTCTGGTCGTGTCCCTTCAACAGCCGGCAAGGGTGCCAGAGCGGGACGGCGAACCATAGCTGCCAGTCTTTTCACCATCACCGCTTGATCGCTATAGGCCTCTAAACCGATGCGTTCTAGGATATGACCCACCCATCCCTGATAGGAGCGGATTACGAAGAAAAGCGGGCGCTTGTGGGTGTCGAAATGTGTCAAGAGGTCTCGAAAAAGATGCTCAAGATTCTCCGTAGCTGGATGGATATAAGGGGATACCCAGGTCCCCAATGGTCCGCTTTCGACATCCAAGTAGCAATGCAAATCGTCCGCGTTCCAATGAACCAAGTCAGAGCGATCCAATCTTGGAGGCAATTCAACCTGTTGGACCAAGGCGGGGACGATGTTCAGGTAGAGATGATTAATGGCGCTTTCATTCGAATCGCGTTCTGTTTGCCATGCGGCATTTATAGGTTCGCTATTGATCTGAGATGCCTGATTCAGGCGCCAGATGCGTTGACGAGCGTAAATTGCAAAACCAGCGCGACGGATATTCTCAAAGGCGGGGCAACGTTCGTCGACCTCTGCGATCATATGAAGGGCGCCGCGTTCGCCGGCGACGTGGCCAAGCGTCTCAAGCAAACGCTGACTATCAGCACTTACAAGCGCTTCTTCTGGCCCAAGAAAGGTCAGACGAGCATGGACTTCCCCAGGACGGTGCATAATCTGTCCAATGGTGGCTGGTTCCCCTTTGTTGGACGGGCGTGAAACCAAAGTGCAGGCGCTTCGACCAGGCGTGACCATCTCCATGAAAACGGTCTGTAATGAACTCACGCCCCTTGTGAAAGCCAGTTGTGAATCGAAGCATTGCCCTTGGTCCCGAACATGATTGAGTAAGCCTATATCGCGCCAGTCGAAAGGACGGATCATACTTCCTCCACAAGTGATAGAAAGAAACGGTGGAAGCGGTCGTCCCCAGTAATTTCAGGGTGGAAAGCCGTTGCCAAGAGATGGCGCTGGCGGGCAGCGACAATGGGACCGCTATTCGGAGATTTATTTTCCTGCAAACGAGCAATTACCTCCACCCCCTCACCCACGTTTTCAATCATGGGTGCTCGAATGAAGATCGCTCGAAAGGGACACTCGGGTTCCTCTAATACTGGGACCTTTAGTTCAGCTTCGAAGCTTTCCACCTGGCGACCAAAGGCATTGCGTTGAACCGAGATGTCCATCAGTCCTAAAAGTGGTTGTGAACGACGGGCATCCCGGGAAAGGAAAATGGCTCCTGCACAAGTACCCCATATTGGGCGGCGTCGACCAAAGCAACGGAGGGGTTCGATGAGGCCATAGGCGCTCGCCAATTTACCAATGGTGGTTGATTCACCGCCAGGAATGATGAGACCATCCAGCCCATCAAGGTGCTCGGGAAGACGGACTTCGACCGTACTCAGACCTAGGCGGTGCAACATGTGGAGATGTTCGGCGAAATCGCCTTGCAGCGCCAATACCCCAATTCTCATCTACCTAACCCTCGAAAGCAAGACGGATAAATAGCTCCAACCCGAGGTGATGACAGACTCATCGGAAAAATTCCAAGTCTGGAAGGAAGGGAATTGATCCTTTCTACCAGCCGCGTGTTGCGAGACGCTCTGCTTCGGGTATCTCAGTGACGCCAATGCCGACCATAGGTTCCCCCAATCCCTTGCTGACCTCAGCTAAGATGGACGGGTTTTCATAGTGCGTAACCGCTTCGACAATTGCCTTGGCACGCTTCGGGGGGTTACCGGATTTAAAAATGCCGGATCCGACAAAGACGCCATCCACCCCGAGTTGCATCATCATGGCAGCGTCAGCAGGTGTGGCGATCCCGCCAGCGGCGAAGTTAACCACTGGCAAGCGACCGCTGGCCTTCAACTCCTTGACTAACTCATAAGGGGCGCCGATTTGTTTGGCGTAGCTCATGAGTTCTTCCTCAGGCAAGTTTTGCAGGCGTCGCATCTCACCTAGCACAGCGCGCGCATGGCGGACAGCCTCTACCACATCGCCGGTACCAGCTTCACCTTTCGTACGAATCATGGCAGCGCCCTCACCAATGCGCCGCAATGCCTCCCCTAAGTCTCGACAGCCACATACGAAGGGCACTTTGAAATCATGTTTGTAGATGTGATGAGATTCATCCGCCGGGGTAAGGACTTCAGATTCATCGATGTAGTCGACGCCAATCGCCTCGAGGATCTGCGCTTCGACAAAGTGGCCGATGCGGCATTTCGCCATCACCGGAATGGTGACCGCCTCCATAATTTGGAGGATCAATGCCGGGTCGCTCATGCGTGCCACGCCACCATGAACGCGGATGTCGGCGGGGACGCGTTCGAGTGCCATCACCGCCACTGCCCCAGCGTCTTCAGCAATACGAGCATGCTCGGCGGTGACGACATCCATGATTACCCCGCCTTTAAGCATCTGCGCCAACCCCTTTTTCACGGCGAACGTACCCACTTCTTTTTCCACGTACACCTCCCAATAGATTATTCAATTCTTACTGCGATTTTACCATGCCGTGAAATAGCCAAGCAATCCGGATTTGGATAAAGCCACTTCTTCAGGATGCGCCGGATAGTTAAGGCCAGTTCCTCCTGCATTGAGGGAGTGCTTATATTGAACGCGAATTAAGAAGTAGGTGATTCACAAGCGCGAGAGGAGCATAAGTAACGATTCGAAAGAGGTCTAAACCAAAAGTGCGATTCGATTCTTCTTTTACACAGTGAAGTTCAACTTGCATAGGGCTACTTTCGAGCGTGCACATAAGAAAGGGGATGAAGGTTCTCATTTTAAGTAGCGCTGCTTTCTTATTTCGGTTCATTCATTGAGCGCTACTTATGACTGTCTTCTTTGAGAGAAAGGCAGATTAAATTCGTGCTTGACAAAGGGAGAATTGCAGTATACAATACGTACAATGATACAATAGTACAATATATACAATAAGACAATGATACAATTATTACATGATAATTGAAGTCGATTTTCGCAGTCACGTGCCCATCTATGTCCAGTTGGTGGAGCGCATTGAGCACCTGGTCGCCACAGAGATCTTAAACCCCGGAGACCAACTCCCCACGGTACGCCAGTTGGCGGCGGATTTACGGGTCAATTTCAACACCGTGGCAAGAGCCTACCGGATGTTGGATGAGGCCGGGGTGATATCGACTCAACAAGGGCGTGGCACCTATGTGCTGGAGAAACTCCCGCCGGAACGAACCGAACAGCTGAGGCAGGCCGCGCTGGAAGGGTTAATCCGCTCCTTCCTGCGCGAAGCGGAACAGATGGGGTTCGAAGCGGATGAAGTTGCGCGGGAGTACGATATGATGTTCCAAGAATGGCGCGAAAATGGATTTTTACCCGAGGAAGAGATTGTAGACAAGGGCATGCTCGCCGGAACGGCGTAGAAAGGGAATGAAGATGTACTCAAGGCAACAGTTTCAGAAGTTGAATAAACAAGCAGGTGGACAAGTGACCGGGGTGCGCATCTCCGGCGTGGCGGTAGCGATTTGGGTAGTATTAGTGTTAGCGTCGGTGGGGGCGGTTTTTCTGTTCTCCATCCTGGGCATTGAAGACCAATGGATGATTGTGACCGTGATCGCAGTCAATTTGATTGGTTTGTATGTGCTCACCGCGTTGAAAGTGGCGGACCAATGGGAGAAAGCTGTGATTTTACGCTTTGGTCGCTTCATCGGGCTACGCGGACCGGGGATGTTCTGGGTGGTACCGGTCGTCGATCGCATCCCGGTGTGGATCGATCATCGCGTGATGGTCACCCCCTTCAGTGCCGAGAAAACCCTTACCAAGGACACAGTACCAGTGGATGTGGATGCGGTCCTTTTCTGGTTGGTTTGGGATGCTGAAAAGGCAGCGCTGGAGGTCGAGGATTATCGCGTGGCCATCTCCTGGGCGGCGCAAACCGCCTTGCGGGAGGTGATCGGGCAGATGGATCTGGCGGCCATCCTGGTTGGCAGGGCGATGATGGACAAGGAATTGCAGAAGATCATCGATCAGCGCACCACCCCTTGGGGAGTGAGTGTGCAATCAGTGGAGATTCGTGATGTGTCCATTCCCCAGGAACTGGAAGATGCCATGAGCCGTCAAGCCCAGGCAGAGCGGGAACGACAGGCGCGGGTGATCCTGGGCGAATCAGAGAAGCAGATCGCACAATCTTTTGCTGACGCATCGGTGGCTTATATCAATAATCCAACGGCGCTTCATTTACGCGCTATGAACATGCTCTTCGAGGGTCTCAAGGAGAAAGGCGCGTTGGTGATCGTCCCCTCCAGTGCAGTGGATACGATGAATCTCGGCGGCCTGGCGGGGCTGACCTCGCTGGCCGGGATGGCCATGGAGGGTGAACGAGAAGCGCTTCATCGCCCAAAGGAAGGATGAGCGATGAAGCCAGAGTGGGAATATCATGTCGAGAATGTGGGCGGTGGTCTAAGGGCGATCAAGCCGGAGGAGCTAGAGGCGCGCCTGAACGAGGCCGCTGAAGAAGGCTGGGAATTGGTCCAAATTACCCCCCAGACGAACTCGAATCGTTTCTACGTCGTCTATCGCCGTTCGGTGGCCGGAAGACCGCGTAAATCCCGCTTCGCCTGGTCGTGAGTGAGAGATCGGGTTTCACGTGAAACTTTCCCGCCCGCCCTGCCCGCCGGAATCGAAAGGCAGGGCGGCTTCCTGTAGGCATGTCAAGGTTAGATGGACATCCGTACAGCAAAGAGAAAGATCTTCAATGACTGAGAAAACGAATGGTTGCCAGCGGTTTCACGTGAAACATGTCTGATTACACCTTATGGTATGAATTTCGAGGAGGGATCCATGGAAGGGCAAAATTTCGTAGAATTGCTTCCCTTATTGGCGCCATTGCTGCTCATCTGGCTCGTCTTGCTGGTGGCTGGCCTGTTTGATCTTATTCGGCGTGAACGCACTCGTGGGCCGAAATGGGTTTGGTTCCTGGTGGTGATCGGCTTTAGCATCCTTGGCCCAGTGGTTTACTTCCTCATCGGTCGGGAGGAGGTATGAACGCTATCGTCATCGAGGTTCTATCCAAGACCTATGGTTCGATCCGCGCCTTGGATGGCCTCGACCTGGAAGTACAACCAGGTCAGATCTTCGGTTTCTTGGGACCGAACGGTGCGGGTAAAACGACGACGCTACGCATCCTGGCGGGATTGGCTCATCCTACTTCCGGACGAGCTTGGATCGAGGGGGTGCTGGTTGGCGGGGAAAGCCCCGCACGCCGACAGATTGGTTATCTTCCGGAAGACCCCGGTTTCTATCCCTGGATGCGAGCGCGTGAATTTCTGGCTGATTTAATCGGCGGTCTGCATGGGCAGAAACATTCTGAAGCTCGGAAACGCAGCGAAGAATTGCTAGCCTTGGTGGGGCTTGAGGAAGCCGCCGGTCGACGCATCGGAGGTTTCAGTCGTGGAATGCGTCAACGCTTGGGATTGGCCCAGGCGTTAATGAATCGGCCACGCGTGCTCCTGTTGGATGAGCCCGTCAGCGCACTCGATCCAGCCGGTCGGCACGACATCCTTGCACTGATCGACCGACTAGGAGAGCAAACAACCATTTTCATGAGTACACACATCCTAAGCGATGTGGAGAGGATCTGCGATGTTATCGGCATTCTCGACCACGGTCGGTTGATCGCCCTCGATACACGCGAGGATCTCCTCAGCCAATATGCAACACCGGCGATCGAAGTGACCTTTGATGCCACACCACAAATCGTTGCGCGCTGGGTCGATTCGCTGAAAGAATTCTCAGAAATCAAAGATCTCAAACTCACTGGCAGCACTGTTCGGATCACACTCGATGGTCTGCCACAATCCGGGATCGAAATGCAACGCTTGGCGTTGGGAGCGGAGTTAATTATTCAAAATTATCAACATGTTCGACCCCAGTTAGAAGATGTCTTTTTGCAATTGGTCAGGTGAGAAATGTGGACACTTTTTACTAAAGAGATGCGTGAACATTGGCGTACCCGTCGTTTCCTCGTCGTAGTAGCGGTGATGGTCGTTTTTGCCTGTCTGGGACCTTTGTCGATTAAATATATGCCCCTGATCATGACGCAGGTGCCAGGAGTGCCTGAGGGGCTGAGCGATATCATGCCTGCGCCAGATGTCAACATGGCAGTCGCTGAATTCCTGGAGAATCTCTCTCTCTTTGGGGTGATCATGGCAATCCTGGTGCCGATGGGGGCGGTGGTTGGCGAAAAAGAGAGAAATACGGCAGCGTTGATCCTTAGCAAGCCGGTATCGAGAGCGGCGTTTCTGGGAGCTAAGATCATCGCCTATTCGGTTGTGTTCCTGGTTGGCATCGTGCTGGCGGGATTGGTTGGTTACTATTATTTGGGTATCCTGTTCGAATGGCTGAATCCTCTTGGTTTCCTGGCTCTCTCCGGATTACTTATGGTCTATTTCATGATGTACCTGGCGATCACGCTCTTCACCAGCACGATTGCTCGCTCGCAATCCGCTGCCGCGGGGATATCCTTTGGTGTGCTGATTTCGCTCGGTCTGCTGGGAGCAATCCCATCTTTCGCGATCAACCTGCCGGCCTCGCTGATGAAGTGGGGGCGAGCGCTGGCATTGGGCTTGGATAGCGAGCCATCTTGGGTTGCTCTTGGTGTGACTATAACGGTGATCGTGGTCACCTGGCTTGGAGCGCTGTTGATCCTACGACAGCAGGAGATATAATTTCTTCCACGCTATAACCAGCAGGGTTATTAAACGATCAATTTCCTGGCACGACTGAAGGCATTGGAAATGGATGTACTCGTACGATTGTTGAATGCCTTATTGATGATCTTGATCCCTCTGGCTCTGGGAGTTTTCCTCAGCCGACGTTGGGAGTTGAGTTGGCGAGTGTTTATGATTGGAGCGGGGACTTTTATAGGGTCGCAGGTGCTCCACATCCCCTTCAATCGAATAGCTTTAGTCCCTCTGATTGAGAAGCTGGATCTATTGGCGGAGGATCAAGGGTATTCGTTACTGCTATACGGGCTTTTGCTTGGCCTATCGGCGGGGGTTTTCGAGGAGGGGGCTCGCTACCTGGTCTATCGCCTCTGGTTGCGTGATGTACGCCATTGGGAGGGGGCGGTGATGTTTGGGGCCGGACATGGGGGAGCGGAGGCGATTCTCCTGGGAGGGCTATCCCTCTATGCCTTGCTACAGGCGATTACCTTCCGAGGGGTAGATTTGGAAGCGCTCATCCCCGCCAACCAACTAGAAATAGCGCGCATGCAATTGGAGGTGTATTGGGGAGCACCCTGGCATGCAGCCTTGCTCGGGGCAGCCGAACGCTGCCTGGCAATGGTTATCCAGATCAGCCTGGCGGTGGTCGTCTTTGAAGCGATTGTACGCCGTAATATAATTTGGTTGCTACTGGCAATTTTCTGGCACACCTTTGTGGATGCTGTTGCGGTTGTGGGTGTAAGCAATTGGGGTATCTATCTTACTGAGGCAGCAATCGCAGGCCTGGCCTTGGCCGGACTGGGGATTACAATTGGGTTAAGGAGGAAAATTCCATCTGAGGAAGTGTCGCAATCGGTCATGCAGTTGCAGGCGAGACCTGCCCTCCCGGATGCCCCATCGTCAAAAGCCATTACCAAGGAGCAGTTAGAGCATAGCCGCTATGAGGAAGGAGATTAATACAGGGAATAGAGTTGTACTGGATGGGCGCTTATTTTGAGTGGGTTCAAAGAGATGAGCCAAATAACATCTTAGGTGGATGAAATGATCAAGACGAAGGATTTAACCAAACGCTTTGAAAAGACCCTAGCAGTCGATCGCTTGAGCGTTGCGGTGGAACAAGGCGAGGTATTCGGTTTCCTGGGACCGAATGGCGCAGGGAAGACGACCACGATCCGAATGCTGGCGGCGTTGATCTCAGCTACGTCGGGGGAAGCCCACGTTGCCGGCTATCAGCTGGGGCGCGAGGATACGAAAATCCGACGATATGTTGGCATCCTGACTGAATCACCTGGTCTCTATGATCGTCTGAGCGCCGAGCGTAACCTGTCGTTCTTTGCTCAACTTTACGAGGTAGATGATGTAGCCGGGCAAGTGGAGCGCTATTTGCGTATGTTGGGGTTGTGGGATCGACGGCATGAAGAAGTGGGTACATTCTCAAAAGGGATGCGACAGAAATTGGCCATTGCACGAGCGTTATTGCATGAACCCAAAGTACTCTTCCTGGACGAGCCCACCGGCGGCCTCGATCCTGAAGCGGCGCACTTGGTGCGTGAATTTATCGAGAGCCTAAAACACCAGGGCCGGACTATTTTCCTCTGTACTCACAATTTAAACGAGGCTGATCGACTCTGTGATCGCATTGCGGTTTTTAATTCCCATCTTCTCGCCCTGGATACTCCTGCAGCTCTCAGGCGCCAGCTTTATGGACGTTCTGTGGTGTTCCATTTGAGCAAGAATGAGCCACGCTTCGAGACTACCTTACGCGCTTTCCCTTTTGTTCAAACGGTACAAGGAGTGGATAACAAACTCTTGGTGTCTTTGGAAGATCCGGAAGCGCAAAATCCCTACCTAATACGGGCATTGGTGGAGGCGGGCGCAGAGATTCAATTTGTAGGAGAAATTCGGCGATCCCTGGAAGATGTATACCTGCAGCTGATTCAGAGGGAAGAATCGCCGCTCGAGAAGAGAGGCGGCGACAATAGATAAGCGTTTTTCACCTTGAGGATCAGGACAAAGGAGAGCGAGAGATGTCCACAAGAAAGATTTGGGTGATCATTCGAAAGGAGTGGGCGGAGGTCTTTAAGAACAAGTTTGTGCTTCTTACGGTGGGTTTCCTGCCCTTATTTATGACTGCCCTGCCCCTGGTGATCATGGGAATCAGCGGCTCCTCTGGAGGTTTCGGGGAGATTGCCGCCGGTGATCTTCCCGGCGAAATGATCAGCCTATGCGAAGGTCTCAGCGGTGGAGAATGCATGCAATATTTCATCGTCAGCCAGTTTATGTTGCTCTTTATGCTCACACCCCTGGCGATCCCGGTCACCATTGCATCGTACAGCGTCGTCGGGGAGAAGACAACACGCACGCTGGAACCCGTGCTGGCGACGCCGATCTCCACCTTTGAGTTGCTGCTGGGAAAAGCGCTGGCGGCGGCAATCCCGGCTGTGGCGGCTACCTGGCTGGGTTTCGGGATCTTCGCCATCGGCGCTTCGATTCTAGCAGTAGGACCAGGCGTACTTCGAAACTTACTTGACCCCATTTGGTTGCTGACTATTTTTGTCCTCGGACCATTGCTCGCCATCGCCTCGGTCAGCGTGGCAGTGATGGTTTCTTCCAGGGCAAATGATCCTCGGGTGGCGGAGCAGTTGTCGATGCTGGTGGTAATCCCCCTATTGTTGGTGTTTTTTGGACAGATGCTCGGGTGGTTCTTCATTAATAAAACTCTCATTTTATGGATGGCTTTGGTGTTGACCGTCATCGATGCAGGGCTGATGGCATTTGCCACTCAGCTATTCCGCCGTGAGACCATCCTCACGCGCTGGAGATAATGGAGGGGAACAATGAAGAAATGCATCCCGTGCACACTTTGCTTTCTTTTCTTCGCTTTGCTTCTCATACCTGTCCGTGGTCAAGCACAGGAAGAGGATGAGGCTTTAAAGTTGGCGATCAGTCGAGATTTTGGTTACGGCGGTGGGACGCGTATCCAGGGACGTTTCAGCATGCGTGCCAGTGGTCCGGAAGATCTGAATCGGGTGGAATTTCTCATCGATGAGCAAGTCGTGTTTACCGACAGCGAGCCCCCCTATCGTTACAATTTCAGCACTGGGGAATATCCTCCAGGCGTGCATGCCTTGAGTGCCATTGGCTATCGCCAGGATGGCAGTACGCTGCCAGCAACGACCTGGACCTTTGAATTCGTGACCGCTGAGCAGGCACACGCCGATATGATCAAGATAGTGGGACCGATCCTGGGGGTGATTGTGGTCTTTATGCTAGTTGGCGTGCTCGCTCCGTTTCTCATGGGGAAACGGAAAGGCGGATTTCGACCGGGCGAGTACGGAGTCGCAGGTGGGGCGGTCTGCAGGCGCTGCGGACTGCCTTTCGGCCGTCACTTGCTCTCGCCAAATTTGATCCTTGGTAAAATGGAGCGCTGTCCCCATTGTGGCAAGTGGATGATTGCGCCCAGCGCAAGCAAGGCGGAGCTGGAGGCCGCGGAGGCCCGACTGCAAAGCGACTATGAACTCGGTCGCTTGAATCCCGAGGAAGATGAGGAGGAAAAGCTCAAGCGTATGCTGGATGAATCGCGTTTCAATTAAAAATGCGATATAGGTAGGAGTGGGTTCTGAATATTACCTCCGGCCATAGGAAGGAAAAGGTCGGCATGGACATCACACTAGCCCGCGTCTGGGGGTTGTGTTATAGTCGAGCGGGAAGGGTTGGGGGTAGGTAATTCTTTGGGAACCCATTTTTTTATTTTACGGTGGAGACGATCATATCGCAGGACCATATTAATCTATATGCGATAATTAAGATAGTAAATATCTATAAAAATCACTCAAATCTATTTCTAATTCGCATCCTGGTGATATGGATTGGAGGGAAAAACCCATGGAACCTGTTGAGCCGTCACAACCCCAGCCGCAAGAGAGTCGCGATCCCATCAGCCGAGATCCGGTCGACAATCTCCGCAGCATGATTGGAAGACGTCCGAGAAAAGCCGAAGTAGGTAAAACAGCCTCAACCTTATGGCGCGTCGCGGCGATACTCTCACTGATTATCAATCTGCTATTCTTGTTCCTGATCTACGCAATTGGAAGACGTTTGTTCATCCTGAAAACGGATGTCGCTGAGCCGTTGCTTGAGAATGTCTCCGCGTTTGTCAGCCAGGTGGAGGAAACCAGTATTCAAACCGATGTGAAAGTCACTGGACAGATACCAGTCGTCTTTGATCTTCCTTTACAGCAAACCACCGTTATTACGCTTTCAGAGGAGACGCGTATTGAAGGAGCCAGCTTGAGTATACGTTCGGCGACTTTTTCAATTGATGCGCCGGCATCCGTGACCTTGCCTTCGGGTTCTCAATTGCCCATTACGCTCAATCTTACTATCCCGGTGAATACAACCGTTCCGGTGGAATTGATAGTGCCTGTCAATCTCTCGTTGGCCGAGTCGAAGATCTCCCCTTCGTTTGAGGCCTTACAAAAGTTAGTTGAGCCCTATCAGGCACTTGCTGAAGAAGCGCCAGATTGTTGGCAGAACCTTCTTTGGGGCGGGGAATGTCCATCCATCACCGATTGATCCATCCTGTACGATGATGAGCGTTTGCATATCTTTTTCAAACCGCCTTGGGCTGACGGATTAAGTGATTGGGGAGCATAAGTCACCTTACAAAAAAGATATGATGGTTCGTTAGATGATATTGGCATGGGATGGAGGGTTATTACGCTTATGCCTAAGTCAGAAAGTATGGTGGACTAAAGAGCGAAAGGCGATCAAGGGTGGAAGAAGAACATCCACTGGTGTGCGATTATGAAGGCTCCGATTATCAGAAGCAATTCTGGGAGTGCGGAGGCCGGGAATATGAGGACCGTGCTGAAGCACTTGCTTTACGCCGGCTGACCCCGAGCGCAGGGGGTCGACTATTGGAAGTGGGCGCAGGAGCAGGTAGGAATACTCCTCGTTTTGAAGGCTTCCGTCAGGTGGTTTTGTTGGATTATGCCCGCTCACAGCTGGCTTTGGCACAGCAACGGTTAGGGGCAAGTGATCGCTACTTATACGTTGAAGCGGATGCTTATCGGCTCCCTTTTGCACAAGGTGTATTTGAAGCGGTTGCGATGATTCGCACAATACACCATATGGTCGATCCTTTGGCCGTGTTGAGACAAATCCATCACGTTTTATGTTGCGAGGGTTTATTTATCCTCGAATATGCCAATAAACGCAATGTGAAGGCAATTGCGCGTTGGATTCTGAATAAGCAAACCTGGAACCCATTTGATCGACAGCCGGTCGAATTCGAGTTGCTTAATTTCGATTTCCACCCCGCTGCGGTTCGAGTTTGGCTGGGAGAAGCTGGGTTTAAAATTACCCGTCAGTTAACGGTGTCACATTTTCGCTTGGATTGGCTCAAGCAGCGAGTACCTCTAAAGGTCCTGGTCACCTTTGATTCATGCCTGCAATGGACAGGCAATTGGTGGCAATTATCCCCCAGTGTTTTTGTACAATCGGTCGCGACTGGGGAGAGGCGCCCTGCGCCAGAGGGAGCTTTCTGGCGTTGCCCTATATGCGAGTCAATCGATATTGAAGAAGCTAAACAGGGATTGCATTGTTCGGGTTGTCGACGATTGTGGCCTCTCCGTGATGGCATTTATGATTTCAAAGAGCCGCTGACTACCTGATCTGCGGCGTTTTTGATCGCCCTTCCTAATCGGGAGGGGAATTGTCCTGATCGCTCTGATCAGGATCCGGTCGCCAATAGATCCCTCCTTCGCGTAGCATCAATCCCTCGCCGATCATTTCCCGCCGCATTGTGGCAGTGTCCTCGTGATAGGAGAGCAAATGCTGATTGATCTCCGCCTCGGTATATCGAATGCCGTGATCGAAGGTCTTAGCAATATATCGCAGAATGACCTGACGCTTTTTCCATTGGGCTGGAAGGATTTTCAAATGTCCATCGGGCAAGGAGTAATGATCCAGGACATCGCGCTCATAAGCCCCTAAGTCGATCTCTGAAACGATCCCTTGCAGCTCTTCTTTTGAAAGCAGACGCTGAGCCATCTTCTCCAGAGTGCCAGGCTCAAGATGATAATAACGGTAGTATCCAGCAGTACGCGCCGATACAAGCCCAGCTTCGCTTAGACGGCTGAGATGATGGGAGACGGTGGAGGGGCGTAATTGAAGCGTGGATGCCTGTGTCGATCGATCGTGGCCGAGGAAGATGAGGAATTTCAAAGGCTTATTTTGGCCGTCCATTATGTACGGACGAAGGGGAACCCGATAAAGAAGATCGGGTGAGAGCTGGATATGAGATATATCCAGATGATACCCGTTGTTGCAGGATACTATCTAACGAGGTCCGATCTCACCCTGCAGAGAGGGGATCAAGCAGCAGACCTCCATTTCGAGGCAGTTCGAGGGCTTGATGAATTCCCCCAACTCTTGATCCATACAGCTTTGGAGAATTTCCTGCCAGGCAGGGATCGAACCTGCAATGGGAAGCAGCCACTTACTCATGATGATAACGGGCTCTTGTGAGATCTCCTTACGATGGATGAAGAAGGTGTTCACACTGACAGGCAAGTCGAAATAGACTTCCACTTGGCAATCCGCTTTTAGCCCATCCCAGCCGGCGATGCCAAACCGGTCACGCGCCTCGTTCACCTGAATCACGATGGCCACATGACCATATTCAGCGCTGAAGCCATACTCGCCATGCAGAATGACGACGACATCGCCGACTTGTGGGACTTGATCATAAGGGAAACGTTGTGCTCGAGCAGAGGAAAGCCAATCTTTTGCATGTCCCATGACCTGCGGAATATCAGGACGGTGGAGGTAGGCGAAGTCGGTACATTGGCAGGTACTAACAGAAGCGCTCACTTGTATGGGTTGGTAAAGAATAGACGATAACAGAGGGAAACTAAGCAGGCATAATATACGCTTGGACAACCGACTCATTCTACTTACTCCACCAACAACGCTCATGTCACCAATGTTCAAAAGGTGGGCAGCTTCTGTTAATAAAAGAAATAAGTTCGCCTGCTTACCGCTGACATTCACACACAAAGAAGATGGACTTCTTTATGGCGTGATTACCAGATCAGGTCGGGATTAAAACATAATAGGCGGACGGGATCATGCCACCACCCTTTTGATGATATGCTTCCAGGGGGGAATGCTTCGCAAATCCGCTCTGCCAATGTTCACGATAACACTTGAAGAACAGGATAGTACCTTACAAAATCCTTTCAATATTGAAGTTTACTTTGGGGAGAAATCGAAGTCGTGGTCACAATGGAGGCGTGCGGAAAGAATGGGCTTGTAGGGAGATGCGCGCGCTTACAAGGATTAGCACGGATTGAGGTATGATTACGATACGAAGATTAACTTATACGTGCGAATTTGGCGAAAAATCGCTACAAGGGCTTCAGTCTTCTGGGAAAGATTCTGCATGTAGGGCTAAGAAGTTGCGACTCAGGGAGAACTTGGGATGAAGCTCGACTAACCGGTGCAATGAGTTAGATCCATCAGTGGACTGTCTTACTTGGGATGCACGCGACTATATCGCCATGATTTTCGTATAAGAGCAGTGAGAGATAGCGCCAGAACTCATCTTCTTGATCCGAATGGACCGTGAGAAACTCAACTG
>CAYGXU010000005.1:33331-57891 GCA_964353875.1 uncultured Anaerolineaceae bacterium
AGATAGCGCCAGAACTCATCTTCTTGATCCGAATGGACCGTGAGAAACTCAACTGGATTGACAGATAGGAGGAAAGCAATGCGACGCTCGAACATTATCACCATCGCTGGAGGGGGGCTTATTCTGACCGGGATCTTATTTTTGCTTCAGAGTCTTGGGGTAATTGGCAACGTTCTGACTTTACTATGGGCTTTGCTTTTCGCCGTGGCAGGCGGGATCTTCCTTTATGTATATTGGATCAACCGAGATCAGTGGTGGGTGATCATTCCGGGTTTTTCCTTACTGGGTCTTGGGGCATTAATCGCCATCGCCGAGTATGGCCCCCAGACGATCGACGAATTGGCCGCAGGGGTGTTCCTGGGCAGCATCGGTTTGAGTTTTCTGGTGATCTACTTACTCAAGCGCGAACACTGGTGGGCCATCATCCCTGGCGGAGTGGTGCTCTCGGTGGCAGTGATGGTTGCTCTGAGTTCTTTCGTGAGCGAGGAAGATTGGATCGCGGCGGTGCTCTTCTTTGGGATGACACTCACATTCGTCGTGCTGGCTCTTTTGCCGATGCCTCAGGGTCGCATGACTTGGGCTTATATCCCAGCCGCCGTATTTTTTGTCATCGGCATCATTATTCTTGGGGCAGCAACGGAGAGCATGGTTTACATTTTGCCCGGGGTGATTATCGCGGTTGGGTTATTTATTCTCTTGCGTGCCCTCTTCAAGCGCTAAGACTTTACGGGTTAGGCTTGAATTGCTGAGTGCAAATCAGGACAGTTGGTTTCATATGACTGTAGGCGTAACCCAGTCAAATACAACTTTGGCATTTTAAAGCACCTGTAGATTGGGTTCGAAAGGCGGGTCATTTCTGAGCAAGCCCAGGATCATTTGCGGGAATGTTCATGGCCAGCGCCAATCGAAAACTATTACACCGTCGGATTTGCTCGAGTCTAGCCGTTTGAACATTGCTTCTGTAATATGGTTCACTCGAATTTTTCAGGGAGGTTGGGATGAAAAGCGAATTCCGACGAGGTGGATTCGTGGGACCGATCATATTGATCGGGCTTGGTGTCGTATTCCTACTCAATAATCTGGGTGTATTGGAATGGGGTGTGTGGGAAACGTTGCTACGATTGTGGCCATTACTGCTGATTGCAATCGGGCTGGATTTGCTCATCCCTCGTCGTTCAGCAGCCGGGACAATGGTGTCTTTGATTGTGATCCTAGCGCTCATCGCTGGGGCTGTTTGGCTGGTCAGTGTTCGCGGCGGTGGGGAGATTGCGCCCAGGCTGGAAAAGATCGATCAACCCCTCGAGAAGACCGAAAAGGCGGAGATATTGCTCGAGCCAGGAGCGGGAGTGATCCGTATGGACGCCCTCCAGAATTCAAACCTGCTCTTGGTGGGAAGGTTGGGATTGAGCCGAGGTCAACGCGTGGAACGCGAGATTGCCAGTGGGGATGGATTGACCAGAATTCATCTTCAAAGTGTGGGAGGCTGGCTCTGGCCGGCATACAGCGCCGACGCCGATTCAGAAGCTGGCAGAGGCGAATGGAGATTGAGGGTCCATCCGGATCCCATGCTGCGTTTGAATGTGGAACTCGGTGCGGGTGAGGTAGAGTTGGATTTATCAGATTTGAATTTGGAGGTTCTGCAAGTAGATGTGGGCGTCGGAAAAATCGTTGTCAGATTACCTGCGGAGGGGGATTTTGATGTGTCCCTTGAGGGAGGTATTGGGGCAATGGAGGTCGTTGTTCCGCGTGGATTAGCAGTCCGAATCCGGGTCAGCGCGGGATTGACCAGTACAAAACTCGACGGTTTTATTAAACAAGGTGAGGTGTATTATTCTCCTGGGGCGGAGAACGCCGATGAAGTGATCGATCTAAGCCTCAATCAGGCCATCGGCATTTTGATCGTTCGGTATGAATGAATCTTGCGAGAGAGAGCATTGATCGATCAATGCTATCTATATAGATAGGGCGCCAATGTTGGCGCCTTATTTATTGAAAGAATTTCCGGCGGCTGAGAATTAATGGCCTGATGAACTGCATAAATGAGGCTCGAGAAAATCTGCAGGAGGGGCAGTGAAGCAGAGCAGTAATGAAAAATGTGAGTATTGTGCCAGGATAGATTCAGGTCCCGGGTAAATCTGATATAATCACTCCAATTATTATGGAGGGTATTTCGATGTTGAGGGATATGCTTAACCGGCATGAAGAGGAAGAACGACTGCGCGCCGAGGGACGCATCCCGCCTGGACAATCTGTGACGAGTAAATTTCCGGTTTTACATTATGGCGTCGTCCCTGGTTTTGACCCGGATCGTTGGGACTTTCGGATCTGGGGAGAGGTCGAGAAGGAAGTCAGGTGGGATTGGAAGGAATTCCAGAAACTGCCTCGAACAAAGCGAGTGATGGATATCCATTGTGTAACGCGTTGGAGCAAATTTAACACCGAATGGGAGGGTGTTTCCCTGGCGACATTGGTTGAAGAAGGTTTCATCCAATTAAAACCTGTGGCCAAGTATCTGATGCAGCATTGTGAATATGGCTATTCCACCAACCTGCCGCTCAAAGTCGCTCTGGCGGAAAACTTCCTCTTGGCGACACACTACAATGGCGAACCCCTCACAGCGGAGCATGGCTATCCCCTACGTGGTGTGGTTGGCAACATGCCTGGTCATGAGGATCTAAAGACGCCCTACCTCTGGAAAGGGGGGAAGTGGATACGCGGCCTGGAATTGATGAGCGAGGATCGGCTCGGGTTTTGGGAACAGGCGGGGTATCATAATGAGGCGGATATCTGGAAGGAGCAACGCACAGTGCGTCATTGGTAGACGAAATCGAAGCTTTACCTTCCGTACGCGTCCAGAAAAATGGGCGCGTGCGCTTTTATTGCGTGCCTGTCCAACGTATAATCCTTAATGAGGGTATGAGTACGAAAGACGATTTCATCACTGCCCGCGAGCGAATGGTAGAACATCAATTGATCCCGCGAAGGATCACAGATGAACGCGTTCTGGCAGCGATGCGTTCTGTGCCGCGACATCTCTTCATCCCAATCGACCTTCGTCATATGGCCTACGCCGACGCCCCGCTCCCGATCGGTCACCATCAAACCATTTCGCAGCCCTACATCGTCGCCCTGATGACGCAACTCCTTGAGTTGGAAGGCGGAGAAACCGTATTAGAGGTGGGGACCGGGTCTGGTTATCAGGCAGCTATTCTGGCTAATATTGCTGCTCAAGTGTATACCGTGGAACGAATCTCCGAACTCGCGCATCATGCGCAGGAGACTTTTAGTGAACTAGGTCTTAAAAATATTCATGTCTTCGAGCGTGACGGATCCGCCGGATTGCCTGAAAACGCCCCCTACGAAGCCATTATTGTGACAGCCGCCGCGCCGAAAGTACCACAACCTCTAAAAACTCAACTGAAGGAAGGGGGTAGGTTGGTCTTGCCGGTGGGAAGCCGTGAGGGGCAGATCCTCGAGCGCTGGCGGCGCAAGGGGGAGGAGTTTGACAGCGAACGAATCGCCCCGGTGGCGTTTGTCCCATTGCTAGGCACTCATGGCTGGGACAACGATAGCGGCCCCTATTCCTGGTGGCGCTGAAAGGGGCCATGCAGCAAATTCGGCGTTAACTCCCTCTGGTATCTTGGTTCAGCGATATATCTAAGGGTAACTATTCAGGCAAAGGCTCTAAAGGTCTGTTTAGGAATCCATACTTGCCTTTCACAGGTAAATTTCCTGCAAATTCAAGAACTTGTTTTGCAAAAAGACCTTTAGAGCCTGCGTTTGTAAGCAGGCTGAGTAGTCACATTTACTCTTGACGTTTCAAGTAGACGATGGCCATGCCGACATTCCCATCCATGACCAACTCAGCATATTTCCCATGGGTTACGGCGGGCATATCGATGATGTGAACAATCTCAGACCATGAGGCATCCTCGGGCAAGAGACTGCTGAGGACATTGTTTGACTTTAAAAAGAAGCCCCAATTGAAGACAGTCATTTGATCATCTAACGAGAGTGCTAATGTAAAGATGTGAGCCTCAACCAGGTCCTGAAAGAAATGTGTCCCGTAAGAGGGCTCAATCGCGAATTTCTCGCTCACGACTTCCACCAAGGCACAGGCATGATAGAGATCACCGAAGGTGACCGGGATACCCAGATCGGTATTAACGCTGCCCCATCGTCCCGGTCCGATGAGAATGAATAATTGATCCGAGAGTTTGGCGTTGATCCGGCCCACCAAACGAGCGAGCTCGTTTTGTTCTCTCATTTCTAATCCATGATAAGCTTGTTCATCGATAAATACCGTATAGCGGATCTTCTTCACAATCCCATCCGGAACCATTCCACGAAGCATGAGAAGGATGTTCCTTGTTGGCACATCTGTAGGGAATTGAACCTCTTCACTGGGGAGACGGCTTTGAGGGCGGCATTGAAGTAGATGCAGAGTGAGCACTGGCGGATTACCACCTTGGGGGGCGAGTTCGAGGACGAATTCGATATCGATCGGTCTTAGATAGGCGTTTTCCAACAGGTGGAGGACGGTACGCATCAATTGGGGAAAATCCGTCTCACGCAAGAGAAGATCGAAGGTGATCAGTGTATTTTGCGGGTCGAAATTGATCGGCAGGGTCAGAAAGTCTTTCACTAGATCATCGCTGAAATGCTGGGCAATATAGCACAGGTTGTGCAAGCGACTATTGATGACCTGTGAAATGGGGAGGGTACGAAAGGCATTGGCATCCAAATCAATAAAATCCACGAAATGTTGTGAATAATGATGAATATGGCGCGCATCCGAATCGGGGCGTAAAGTGGGGTGGCTGAGAGCAACCAAGCGCGGGTAATCCCCTTCAAAAGATTCAACCGCTCGAGTTCCTAAACCCCAAACGAGACGCAGGAAGCCTTCATTACGATCGATACGAGGGTTCCAACGAAATTGGTTGCGAGAAAAACCTACACCAGCCATGTCGGGAAGGAAATATCTCCCCTGTTGGCGCCCTTTTACCTCTTGGATCAGGATTGCCATGCGCTCATCATAATCGAGTAACCCCATCCTATTCCGATAGAGGATAACATTCGGGCTATACACACTGGCATAAACCAGGCTGATGGCATTCTTCAAAGCTTGTAGATTCTCATCCGGGCGGCCTTGGTTGGAGCAAAAGAAGCTTTCATATTTTCCGGCAAAGGATGTGCCGAAGGAGTCCTCTAATAGACTGGAGGAACGGACAATCAATGGGGAAGGGCCAAGCTCCATCAAGACGGACCGCAAACCTGCGATGACCTCCTCTGGGAAGGAACCGGTTTGGAAGGATTCACAAATTTGTGGATATTCATTTCGGACTTCGTCTTCGCTTTTATATTTCTGGTTGCTGTATTCGAGTAGGTTATTGAGTTGGGTGAATTGGTAAAAAACATCCGAGCCAATGAACCAGGATTGAGGGATCGTGATCAGGTTGCCCTCAGCCTGATCTATGCTTTTTCTCAGAATCGCATCTGCAAGTATAACGCCTCCGGCCTTTCCACCGATCTTTCCACGTCCGAGGCGTCGGGCTTCAATAAATTTCAGATCTGAGATATCGAACCACTCTTTGGCTATGCCAATATAATCCAGGTGGTCACTGACCATGGCCTTGATCAGGACAACCTTGATTTCCTGGAGATGGTGGTAAATGCGCTGTCGCTCTTCCTGTGGTAAGGCTTCATAACCCTCCGCTTGTGCGAAGAGCATATCCATGGGTGCAAGCTCAGGATGAAAGGATAGGACGATTTCCTGTGGAGGGAGCCGTTTCTCCAGGACCTCCCGAAGGATTTTCTCAAATAGCTCATGCGGCAGGTTATGGGCAAAGTAAAAATCCGTAAGGTTGTCGCGAATGATCGCCTGACGCCGAATCCAGGCATCCACTGATTCTTCAGCACAAGGGTCATTGAGCCCTTCACGTTTTTGAGATTGGATCGCCTTCAGCTCGACTTCAGCTTCAAAAGCCTGTGGATCGATGACTCTGCGTTTGATGAGTTCTTGTCGCATGCGCTCGCGTATTCGTGGCGCCAGGATAGGGTAATTACCTAATTCTAGATAGATCGTGAGCACCCGGGGGTAACGGGTGGAATCATAAACCATTCAGATTCTCCCTACGAAAGGAATTCCATTTCCTGGGCATATTCTACCGAGCGGGTTCAAGAAACAAAAGGTTTGATGAGGCTGATATTCAGTAGACCAAAAAAAGCCCTTGTTTGTTAGCAGGGGTAGAAGGAATTGGATGGATTAACAAATCGATGGGCTTTTATCGGCCTAAATACATCGGCATGAGAACGTGAATGAAATCGTCTCTTCCTACCGGTCGAATCACCCCTGGGGAAGAAGACGTAGAAGTTTCCAAGGCGACGTTGGGATTATCAATCACGCCGAGCACATCGACCAGGAAGCGCACATTAAATGCAATTTCGATGGGCTCACCTTCCACGGTGGCGTCGATGACTGTTTCGTTTGAGCCGGTCTCGGCGGAGGTGGCGGAAACTTCCAACTTACCCGGTTCAAGCTCGCTGCCTGGATTAATACGCAGGCGAGCAGAATGAGCTGAATCGCGCGCAAAGATTTCCGCTGCTTTACAAGCCTTGCGAAACGAGGAGGTCGACACAACGCTGCGGGTAGCATAACTTGTAGGGATGATCCCAGCGAAATCGGGGAAGGTGCCCTCAATCAATTGAGAAACCAGTTCCACGTTCTTTGCCCGGAAGATCACCTGACCTCGAGCGGGGGGGAGGATCATCTGGACAGTATCCTCTCCATCGCCGATCACGCGACTGAGTTCGGAGAGAGCACGCGCAGGGATGATCGCTTTGATCGGTCGGATATCCAATGCGGGCAGATGGGCAGTTCGGACTGAGAGGCGAAAGCCATCTGCGGCGGCCATCACCAATTCGCCGTCGGAAATTTCTGCCAGGACGCCCGTAAGAACAGGGCGGGCATCGTCCGTCGAGGCGGCAAAAGCCACTTGTTGAATCATCTCTCGCAATTCCTCAACTTGGAGAACCAGACCACCTTCTTGATCTGCGGGCGGGAGCGGCGGGAATTCTTGGGCATCGATGCATTTGATGTCGTTGTTAAATGGCCCGGAGCGTACATTGAGTGTTTGAGTGCGGATGGCAAGTTCCATCTCAACCTGATCGTTGGGAAGCGTATTCACCAGGTCGACAAAGGTACGGGCTGGAGCAGTTGTCGCCCCCTCCTCGATTACCTTTGCACCAACCCAGCAGGTGATGCCGAGCTCCAGGTTCGTGGCGGAAAGTCGCAGCCGTCCGCTCTCTGTGGCGATGAGAATGTTTCCCAACACTGGCAAAGTGCTGCGTTGGGCAACAGCTCGGGAAACGATACTCAATCCGCGGGCCAGATTCTCTTGTAAGCAGGTAACTTTCATTGAGGAAAAATCCTTGAATAGCGCTGTGATGTCGAAGTATACAATGAACCAGGATGGAGGACAATATCAAGGTTCGATCTGGGGTGTCAGCGCTGGTGGTTAATTAAGGCAAGTTCTCTTTCAGGTCCTCGGAAAATGCTATGAGATCTAATGGATGGAAGAAGCCCTCCGTTCGATAGGTTTCCTGGATGGTCATCTCTCACTTTTCAGGATGTCATGCAGCTTTTATTCCTGCACGGAGAGGAGGAAAACCCCATCCCCTCGGTGAACCCGTTGCTTTACTTTCACCGCCACTTCACTGCCTGCTTTGCCGATGGATACAGGCTCATGTTCAACTTGCATGGAGGTGACTTCTTGCTCGAAATCGGTGCTATGCCCGAGGAAATGGATTTTCGATCCTAACTCGAGGTCCTTTTTTAGACGGATCACAGCGACGTTGATTTTTGAGTAAAAGTTGGTCACCTCACCCATTCGTTCTCCGGAACTCATCGCTTCTCTCCTCTCATTGCTGCACCCTATATTCTCGAGTATGTACATAGGGTTTGTTGTTTGAATTCATTGTACAACGTAATTCGGACTTAGAATTATTCATTCGGGTCTTAAGGTGAAATGAGGAGGTTCTCCTAATTTGCAGCGACAATATGTCCACTCTCACTATGGACAGAAGGGAGGCCAGATCATCCAGCATGAATCTCATTTGCCAAAGGAATAGGCACATATTCTTCATATTGGTCCAATGCAGTCCCCGTGTGTTGTGAGACGGTTATCTCGCAGAGGAGACGAATTCTGCTGGAAGGAACTTGACTCCCGATGGATCGCCCTCATAACTCATAACTTCAGCAAATGGATATACGGTCGTCTTTCTCCTATCAAGGTGGAGAATGCCAGGGAACATGCAACCTCGCTTGACAGTGAGGCAAACGATCTTCTCCTAAATATGTTGGACTCTTAGGATCCTCGTTAGTAAATCTTTACGATCCTCAAGAAAGTTATAGATGTCGACAGGTAATAAGGACCACACCCTCTCTGCTATTCTACAGCGGTCTTGGCAGCGGTTTGAACGCGGGTCAACGCGACGACGGAAAATAGGAAGAGACAGCCGTAGATCGCAAAAAGCAGGACATACCCAAGACCTGGTACTTCGGGCACGTGCACCGTGAAGAAGTCGGCGATTGGACCACCAATATAGGCGCCGACAGCTCCCGCGCCTGCGCCAGCCAGATTGGAAATACCCAGGTAGCGTCCAGCTTCATTTTTAGGAACCAACTCCGTCCCCAAAGCCCAGTTGGCAGTGAAGAACAGACCTGTCGCTAAACCAATCAAACAACCGCCGACATAGATAATGGTCAGGCTAGTTGAAAGGATGATGATCAGCGTGCCCAACGCAGCCAGGATTCCGCTCACAAAGACCAGCCGTTTGTGACCAAATCGATCCGATAGCCATCCACTGGGTAGTGCGGAAAGCAGGATGAAAAGGCCAACGACCATCATCAATTGGCTGGCGGGTCCTGCGGCTTTCTCCTCTGGATAACCTAAACGTCCCTGAAGGAAGTACACGGCAAATCCCGAAAGGTTGGTTGTCCCTACCAGAAAGGCCAGACGGTTGACGACCCACCAGGTAAAGGATGGATTACGTTGCGCCGACTCCTGACCGATACTCATACGGATACTGGACCATACCCCCAAAGCGACAGTGATGGCCATGGCTAAAACGCCGATGCCTCCTGTGATGACCAGCAGGATGCTAATCGTGTCAATTGCATCGAGCAGGAGGAGAGCAGATTTGGCGATCCAACCCATGCCAAGGATGATGGCGGTGAAGAGGCCAGTCATCAGCACCAGGCGAAGGAAAGGTGTCCAATCGATCTTCGGCGGCTTTTCCTCCAAGGGCTTTTCCGGCACCAGCATGGTGATGAGCATGACGAAAGTGAGCACTCCCATGGCTACAAAGAGGCCACCCCACAAGTTGCCAGCGGCGATGAGTTTCCCGACGGTGAAGGCCACAAGGATGACCGGTAAAGGGACCTCCAAAACGGCTTTGATGCCGGAGAAACGTCCGCGTTTGTCTTCCGGTACCACATCAGGGATCAAGCCTTGCTCGGCACCATGGGCGGTGTTGGAAGATATTTGGAGCAAAATTGCCATGCCAAAAAGGAAGTAATAGCCCGACATTCCCGTCAAGCCGGCCGAAAAACCGATGGCGGCAATGAAGACCAGATCCGCTAATGAACCGAATAAAATGAAGGGACGGCGACGTCCCCAACGGGAGGTGTTCCGATCAGAGAGCATCCCCATTAATGCCTGCACCAGCAAAGCGACCATTAAAGACCACAGGCGTAGGCTGCCGAAGAATGTACCTTTCGTTTCCTCACCCACAAAACCTTGTACAAGTAGCGGAAAAACAAGACCACAAGTTTGCGAGAGGGTTGTAAGCCCCAACCAATAAATGTTGACAGTAATGTAGTCATACCAGCGGAGTGCTCTTTTCATTGTGGATTCTCCCTTCTTGAGGAATCAGTCTCGTTCTGCGTCCAACGGAAAAATGACTAGCAGGAAGCGCTTCTGCTATGAATACCCGATCCTAGTCTCAAGAATGTCCCTTTCAACTCGAGAGTTCGAAACTCTCACCCGGTTTGAGCACATGTGGGATTGTGTTGGTTTCGGCTTTCACCCTTTCCGCCCAGGCATACGGATCCTGCGCGATCAACTCCCAGGTGTTGTAATGAATGGGGATCACATGCTTGGGCTGAATTAGTTTAACGGCGCGCACTGCGTCGTTCGGACCCATCGTGAAATTATCGCCGATAGGAATTGCGGCCAGATCGATACCCTCTTCTCCAATGAGGCGCATGTCGCCAAATAGGCCGGTATCGCCTGCAAGGTAGACCTTCAAGTTCTGCGCCGTCGTGAGCAAGAAACCGGCAGGATTGCCTCCATAGGAGCCATCGGGAAGGGCAGAACCATGCAAAGCCAAAGTCAATTTTAGATAACCGAAGGGGTGTTGAAAGCCGCCTCCGAGATGCTGAGCATGAGTAACTGCCCCTCGCTCGTCAAACCAATCGGCGATCTCAAAATTGCTGATGATCGTCGCTCCAGTTCGCTTAGAGATGGTCAACGCATCACCGACATGGTCGCCATGACCGTGGGAGACAAGGATGTAATCCGCCTCCAATTGCTCTGTTTTAACCGATGCAATTGGATTATCCGTAAAAAATGGATCGACCAGGATTCGTTGGTCGTTCACGATCAGTCCAATTGCGGAATGACCATACCAGGTTATACGAACGGGCATTAACGCCTCCTAAATTCAGTATAAGGACCAAAGCGCCAGTGTAAGGAGGTTAATTCCCTTTCATTGGAGGCTTAATAACGGAGCTCAACAAATCGTTTAAGCGATCTGAAAGGATTCATGATTTTGCACGAACCACTTCCGTTCACTCTTGTGAGATTCCCCAGTAATTCTCCATAATAGGAACATTTCAAAACGGAGGGTCGATTCCCCAGCTTAAACATCATAACACCGAATAGACCGAATCGACACAGGGGATCTCATTCCAGGATCCGCCAGCCGATCCATTCTACTGTGGGACAGGTGTGAGTTAGGCCAGAGAGAAATGGAGCGGCCTCCCGATTGACGATAAGAATGCCCTATGCAAATTAGAGTCGGTATGGTTGCCTGTGGAAACTCTTTTCTCGTCCATGGGCATCGAATTTTGACGTTTCTTTTCCATTCGGTTGAAACATAGAAACCGAAGGAAGGACGATGAAAAAGTCTATTGCGATCGTAATTAAGGCCGCCTTCGGCCCCGCCCTCCATTCCTTGGCGGTTCCTGCAGGATTTGAGCGGCATCACTGCCCATACTTTTCGGAGATCTGGAAAGACGCATACGCCAAGAGTCAATCCGGTTGGAAAGTTGGTGACTGAGAGCAATCCAATTCTCGACTAACAGAACAATGCCAGGACTGTCCTGAGAGAAAATGAACTTGTGGAAGAACACCCTTAACATCGGGGAGGGTTTTGGCATTCCTTGAAGGTCAACGGCCACTGCAGTGCGCATAAAATAAGGATCCAAGAATCCGCGCTGGCTTGCCCGCAAAGAAGAAGGCGGAAAGGCCTTTCGCATTTCGATTGGTCGCACACTGTGGATGTTGGCATAGGGGATCTTCAATCGGAAGAATGGGGTCTGAACACGCAGATGATCCTCTCTGGCCTGGGCGTACGATTGCAGCGGTCCGAGCAATGTGAAGAGCCAGAAGCAAAAAGAGATGAAACCGGCTGCAAGGAGGAGGCCAGCAGATACTGGATGAGACCAGCTCACCAATTCAGAATCGATCCCATACCAGAGTCCCAGCAAGATTACTGCAAGCAATAGAACGGTCAGTCGGTGCCGTCCAATCATGCGATAGTACAGCAGAAGACGAAAGCGATCTCCATGTTTTCGTTTAGACATCTCCATCCTCCTCTAGCGACTGTTTAGAAGTCGGAAGGCTGAACCAGAAAGCACTTCCTTTGCCATAATCGCTCTGAAAACCGATATCTCCTCCCATCCGTTGAACCAGTTGATAGGCTACATGCAATCCCAATCCCCAGCCCTGATGTTTCCGCACTGACGGGTCATCCGAGCGGAAGAATTGACTGAAGAGATCTGCCTGGTCGTTTTGGCTGATGCCAATACCATTATCGCTCACACTCACACGCAAGCAACCCTTTTCCTCTTGAGCATGTAAGGTAATTTCGCCGCCTTCCGGCGTATATTTATTGGCGTTGTTCAAGAGGTTAGTTAGAATTTGTTCCACTCGACTTGGATCAGCCTGTACCTCAGGCAGCGTACTCGGCAGGTCGAGCCGGATGGCCTGATTCTTCGCCTCGAATTGGGGAGTCATATTTTCCACTGTTTCCCGAATAATATTGCTAATCGGGAAGTCTTGGAGGGCGATATCCATCTGACCCGACTCGATTCGGGAGATATCTGATAAATCAGAGACGAGCGTTTCCATGCGATCGACATTTTTGCGAATGGTGTTTAAGAAGTCCTCTTGTTTGTCATTGATGGGGCCTGCCGAGCCCTGTCGGATCAAATCAGCATAGCCACAGATGGCTGTCATGGGAATCCTTAGCTCGTGGGAGACGAGCGTGATGAAATGGGATTTGGCCAGATTAGCGGCCTGGGCTGACCGATAGAGGCGGGCGTTTTCGATGGCAATGGCAGCATGTTCCGCCAGGCGTTGCAAAAAGGAATTCTCATCCAAGGAGAATGGTTTCTTCTTACGATAGACTGCGAGAATGGCGATGATCTCCATTTCACGGCTGATGGGCGCCATGATTTGGTTGAAGGAAGGGTCTTCTCTGGATCGCTGTAATTTTTCGATCTCCAGGGAAATCTGTTCAATATTTGCATCCTTCTGGAAAGGGAAGCTGAGGCCTTCACCATCGCCAACAACCACAGTCATGGTTGGTTTATCCTCCATACGCATGGCGATCCATCCCCCTTCAGCATCCGCTCCTCGAATAGCCCATTTATGCGTTAATTCGAAAACCCGATCCTGATCGAGACTCAGATTGAGTTCCCGGTCGATCTCCTGTAATGTCTCAAGTTCTGTAACCCGCTGGGCCAGCGCAGCGTCCGTCTGGGTGTAGAGGCGAGCATTTTCGATCGCGATTGCTGCCTGACTGGCCAATGCATCCAGCATTTCAAGGTCGTCTTGATCGAAAATGCCGGATTTGGCGCTGTTGTCGACATAGACGACACCGATGATTTCTCCATGGACTCGCAGCGGGGCACAGAGGATAGAGCGAAGTGCAAATAGGAGGATGGAATGTTTTTCCGAGAAACGCATATCGGTTTGAGCGTTTGAGGTGACGATCCCTTCCCCATTGCGAAGCACCTCTTCAACCACCGAATTGCTGAATTGCATCTCCTCCTTTTCCAAGTCCCTTCGTTCGAAATTGCGCGCAGCCTGAAGATCGAGTTTGCCAGTCGCCCGGTCAATAAGCATCAAGAAACCCCGCCCAGCCCCGGTAAGTTGGATGACAGCATCCATCACTTGATTGAGCGCCTGTCCTAAATCCAGCGAAGCCCCCAGTGTGCGGGAAGCGCTGTAAAGGGTTGCCAACCTGCTTTCCTGAGTCTTACGCGGGATCGTGGCGGTGAGTAACTCAAGGCGTGCTTGAGCTTCCTGAGCATCTTTAAGCAACACGCCGCGTGTACGTGAGGTCATATGCTCCAGCACCTGACGAAGGCGGGTCAGGTTCTCAACGAATGATTGTGGATTATCCATTGTTTACAATCAGCCTCTCGCCAGCAAAGACCATTTGATAATTACGACATAGATCCTGGAGAGTACAACGTTCACATTCCGGTTGTCGCGAATGGCAAACCTCACGACCGTGCCGGATCAGATTGAGATGGACATCGGAATAGGCTTCGGGTGGAAAGAGATCAGCGAGCACTTCATGTGCCCTTTCCGCATCGACCTTCTCATCGCGCAGGCCCAGTCGACCACTCACTCGATAGATGTGGGTGTCCACCGGGAAAGCAGGCATATCCAGGGAGAAGAGCATCACGATGGCAGCGGTCTTGGGCCCTACGCCTTTATGTTGCAGGAGCCAATTGCGAACTTCCTGCGGAGGAAGTTGCCGTAGGAAATCAAGATCAAGTTCGCCTCTCTCCTTGCTGATGCTCCTCAGGATGGATTGAATACGTGGCCCCTTCTGATTGGCCAGGCCAGCGGAACGGATGGCGTCGACGATCTGCTCAGGTTGTGCCTCGCGCGTGCTCTCCCAGGAAGGGAAGCGGTCTTTGAGCGACTGGAAAGCCCGATCACGGTTGGTGTCGTTGGTATTTTGAGAGAGGATGGTCGAAATAAGCTCATCTAAAGGTGGCAAGCGCCTGCGCCAACGCGTCGAACCATATGTCCCCATCAGGCGTTTATGAACTTCTCGGGCTAAGTCTTTCGTTGATTTCACATGAGCATTATAGCAAGGATTAAAGCGGAGAGCGGATGATTGTGAGGGTAGATCCATACTGATCGGTCGCGCACAGTGGGGAGAGGATGAAAATGGAATTGGAGCCGACGCCTGGAAGGTTAAGGGAGTTCATTCGCGTTGAAGGATGTGACAATCCGATCCAGAGAAAAAAGCAGTTGCCGTTTGCAAGGCAATTTCAAATTCCTTCAGGAAGTAACCATCCAATGTGTCCATTTCGGTGAGTAGAATTCACTTGCAGTCTCATAACAAAGAGGGCGGTGCCTGATACAATATTTCATAGTCATTTGACGATTCGCCTATTCTCATGGTATGATCCGCCCGATTCGGGCCGCTTTTTTCGGTGTCGAGCGACCCGTGTTTTTTGGAGGAGTGGAGATCAGCGCATCAGAATTTCGAATTAATGAGGAAATAACTGCTAAGGAAGTTCGCCTAATCGGCGCAAATGGTGAAAACCGAGGGGTAGTACCCATCGGGGAAGCCAATAGAGAGGCACGGGAAGCTGAGCTCGATCTGGTCGAAGTAGCTCCCAATGCCGATCCGCCTGTTTGTCGCATCCTGAATTATGGCAAATTCTTGTACGAAAAGGCGAAAAAAGATCGCGAAGCGCGAAAAGCACAAACGAAGGTGGAGATCAAAGAGATCCGTCTACGTCCAAAAACTTCTGATCACCATCGATCGTTTAAAATCCGGGACGCGCGACGCTGGCTCGCAGAGGGAAAGAAGGTAAGGGTGCGCATCCGTTTCCGAGGACGTGAGATTACTTATCCAGAAATCGCACTCGGAGATTTAAAAGAGATCGCTGCCGAGTTGGCTGATATAGGGGCGATCGAACAAGCACCCGACATGGAAGGACGGACCATGTTGATGACCCTTTCGCCTATTAGAAAATAATCCTTTAGCAGTCTCCAGCAAAGCTGAACTCATCGATTCCCGCGGAGGAACCTCCGCCTGCGGGGATTGTATGCTGAAGGAATATTTGATGCGGTATAAAGGAGTGAAGACGTGCCAAGGAAAGTAAAAGCTAAGGGGAAGTATAAGTTGAAGACGCATAAAGCGACGGCCAAGCGTTTCCGTCTTACTGGCTCGGGAAAGCTCGTGCGAACAAAAGGCGGTCAAAGCCATCTTCGTCGGCGCACCTCAAAACGGACCAAACGTCTGTTCATGGAGATGATCCCTGTAGAAGGAAAAGGGATTGTGAAACGCGTCCATCGCCTGGCGCCTTACATGCATATTTATAAAGCCAATCCGAATGCCCGCAGTGGTAAATCGAAGTAATCCTATGAATTAGTTGTGACCGTTGGATGCGAGCAACGGATGTAGCCAATGACAGCAGGAAGCATCGGCGTCCAGGGGTTCACAGGAGGGTAAAAAGTGACTCGAGTAAAGGGTGGGGTGGTTGAAAGTCGGCGGCATAAGCGGACTCTTAAACGAACCCAAGGTATGTATGGGACACGCCATCGCCTCTTCCGTAGGGCGAATGAGGCCTTGATGAAAAGCCTTTGGTACGCATATCGCGATCGGCGTACGCGCAAACGCGAATTGCGAAAACTATGGATCGCCAGGATCAACGCTGCTGCCAGACAAAACGGGACCACATATAGTCGATTGATCTACGGAATGAGAAAGACCGCCGTAAATATCAACCGAAAAATGTTGGCTGATTTGGCCGTACGTGATCCAAAAGCGTTCACTGCTGTGGTTCAGGCTGTACAAGCTTAAAGCCAGGTCCATCGATTGTTCAATAGGGACGAAGGGGCGTCCCTATTTGTATTCTCATTATAGATTTAAATGATAAATCATACATTCGATCTGGACTGGGAATTATCCGTCTCAATTGTCGATGGCCGATGAGAGAACCAGGGGGCACATTACCACAGGTTGAACCGGAACGAGCAATAACGCCGGAGGAATGGTCAGTGAGTGAGAGCCCTTCATCTTCACCAGTGCCCAATGACCAAAGCCCTTCCCGCAGGGGCAGCCTTCGTAACTCTTGGATCATGGGCGTAATCTTGATCATCATGGGAGGGATTTTTCTCCTTCGCAGTTACACCTCTCTTGAGATGAACAATTGGTGGGCATTATTCCTTCTTATCCCTGCAGTTGGCTTCTTCGCCACCGCCTGGAGGCGTTTTCGTGCAGGAGGTGAGTTCCGCAAGAGGGGGTTCGCTCGGCAGATCATCTTCGGCCTCTTGTTTATGAGCCTATCCATAATATTCTTCCTGGAGTTGGACTGGAAGTTCATCCTGCCTGTGCTCCTGCTGCTTTTGGGTGTAGGCGCTTTACTAGGCGCAATCCTTCGGTGAAAGCCAAAAAGCAAGACCGATCTCAAGATGATCCCAGTCCTGCTTCAACTGCCCTCCGTTCCCCACAATCGGCCAGCAATGTTACAATCGTGGCAGGCCTCGAACCATGCTCTATCATGAACGTTAACCATCTTTGCGCGTTGTCTTCTTCAATTTGATCCATTAACTCCTCGATAGAAATCGAAGAGATCGGGGCTTTGACGAAGAAGCTTGAGGTTACATCCTCTTTAAAATGCTGGCCGGTATATTCTCAAGACGAGTTTGGTTTCCGTACAATGCCGGGAGGCGGCGTGGAACCACCTCTGCTCGAAAACATGATTTTCGCGATGGGCGCAGATGACCAGAATTCCGATTTTAATCTGGAGGGATGGATGAACGAGATTGCCGTTGAGAGGGTCATCGCTTCAGGTCGGGTCATTAAGATCATCCATGGAGATCTGACTCAGGCGCGAGTAGATGCGATTGTCAACGCCGCCAACGCGCACTTATCGCATGGCGGCGGTGTTGCGGGCGCCATCGTGCAGCGAGGGGGGGAGGAAATTCAAAAGGAAAGTGATGCATGGGTGAGGGAACATGGGCCGATCGCCCCCGAACGACCCGCAATCACCGGCGCGGGAAGATTGCCTTGCCGCTTCGTAATCCACGCCGTTGGCCCGGTTTGGGGTGAGGGGGATGAGGATCGAAAGTTGCACACTGCCGTGTACAACGCCCTGGCATTGGCCGCGGAACGAGCATTTGAAAGCATCGCCTTGCCAGCCATATCCACGGGTATTTTTCGTTTTCCTTTCGCACGCGCCGCTCGGCTGATACTGGAGGCGATTTTTGATTTCTTCCGTGATCGAGCGGAAAGCTCACTTCGCGAAGTGCAAATCGTTCTATTCGATTTCCAGAGTGTTCAGGGATTTCTTGATGAATTGGCACAAGACTTCCCAGAAGGCAGCGCATCGGAATGATCACTTCCACCTCTAACCCCCGCGTAAAGCTGGTACGAGTTTTACAGAAGAATCGAAGTGAGCGCTGGGAAAGGAAGCAATTTGTTATTGAGGGGTTGCGTCTGGCCAGCGAGGTGGTTAAAGCTAACTTCTCCCCTCACCTGGTGCTTCACACTCCAGATCTTGGCGCGTGGGGGAGAAAGCTCTTGCATGACATGGCTCGTCTCGGCGCGGAGGTCGAGATGGTGTCCGAGGCTGTCATGAAAGCTTGTTCGGACACAGAGAATCCGGCAGGGTTGTTGGCAGTGGTTCCCTTTCCTGAGCTAAGAATACCCAGGAAGCTAGATCTCGTCCTGGTCGTCGATCAGCTGGCTGACCCTGGCAACTTGGGGACGATGTTTCGAACAGCGCTAGCAGCGGACGTACAGGTGGTCTTCCTGCTCGAGAAGACAGTCGATCCGTTCAACCCTAAGGTCGTGCGGGCAGCGATGGGATCTCATTTCTTTATGCCAATCGAGATCATTGGGGTTCAAGATTTGATCGAGCGATTGAGGGGCATGGAACTGTGGTTAGCAGAGAAAGGAACAGGGATCGCCTATCATCGCGTGGATTGGCGCAAGCCGAGTGCGCTGATCATTGGAAGTGAGGCGCATGGGACGAGCAAATCAGTGCAATCGTTGGTCAGGGGACATGTGCAGATCCCCATGAAAGGCGATGTTGAGTCGCTCAACGCCAGTATTGCGACGGGAATCATCTTGTTCGAAATTGTGCGACAAAGGGAGGCGGGATGAACGTTCGTGCGCTGACTGCATTTATTGACCCCGGATGGCCATTGGTGCCAGAGCGAATTGGTTCTATTGCAGAATGCCTTAAGGCGGTTAAAACTGGGCTAATTGAAACGGGATATAAGGTTCAGACTCTACGCCTGGCAACACCCCCTCCATCGGAGATGAGCCGGGCTGTAGCGCCGGAGGAAAGGATTGATTTCGCTCGGCAACTCGAAGCGGAGTGTTTTGTACATGGGATTGACTATGCCGCCTTAGGGCCAGCGTTACCGAGCGAGTTAAAGGGCATCGAAGTCATCCCCGAGATATTAGGCGCTACCGGGATGATATTTTCTTCGGCGATCTTTGCTGATCCTCAAAGTGGCCTTTCCCTATCCGCCGGTCGTGCCTGTGCCCAAACCATTGATCGGATTTCCACCATTTCCCCGGATGGGTTTGCTAATTTGCGTTTTGCAGCTTTGGCAAATGTCCCTTCAGGATCCCCATTTTTCCCGGCAGCCTATGGCCGGGGAGGAACGCCTATGGTCGCCATTGCCACCGAGGCAGCTGAATTAGCCGTTATAGCATTACGGGAGGGAGTTTCACTTCCGGCAGTGGGCCGTCGTTTGGTAGAGGGCATCGAGGGTCATGCTGCTGTACTCACCCGCATCGCCCAGCCGATCGTTGCCCAGCGGAGCATCCGATTTGCTGGTATTGATTTTTCACTGGCGCCATTCCCAGAGGAAGCGCGTTCATTGAGCGTTGCCCTGGAAACCATGGGTGTTCCCAGGGTAGGCTTACCGGGATCCATTGCAGCGGCTGCCTTTATAGCGGATTGTCTCGATCAAGCACAGTTCCAGCGCACAGGGTTCTGTGGATTGTTCTTTCCAGTGTTAGAAGACTCTATGCTGGCGAGAAGTGCAGCCGAAGGAGTTCTGTCGGTAGCTGACTTGCTGCTCTATGCCACGATCTGCGGGACGGGATTGGATACCCTGCCCTTACCTGGTGATCTTGGTCCAGAAGCCCTCTATGCCCTCTTGTTGGACTTGGGAGCTTTGGCTTTACGGCATGACAAAGCGCTCACAGCCCGGTTGATGCCCATCCCGGGCAAAGTAGCGGGTGATCCGATCCACTTTGATTTTCCTTATTTCGCAGACACGAAGGTGATGGCATTCAACGCCCCGGCGCTCAGCGGTATGCTGGCGGGCAGTGGTATGATAGATATCAGCCCACATCCAATAACAAGGCATGCCGCTTAGCAAACAGATGGAACTGATTGATCAACTCAATCCACAACAACGGGAAGCTGTAACCGCCCCGCCCGGCGCCATCTTGGTGCTCGCCGGTCCTGGCTCAGGGAAGACGCGCGTCCTCGCTCACCGTATTGGCTACCTTGTTCTTCAGATGGGTGTGCGTCCCAGCCAGATCATGGCCGTCACCTTCACAAATAAGGCTGCGCGTGAGATGCGCAGTCGTGTCGAGCATCTCCTGGGTGGGACGGCAGATGCCCCCTCGAACCTGACAGGGATCAACCTGGGGACCTTCCACGCTTTCGCGGCGCAGATGATCCGCCGTGAAGCGAAACACTTGCCCATCACCAGGGATTTTGTGATCTTCGATGAAAATGATCAAACCAGCCTTTTCCGTCAGATATTCAAGGAAATGAACATCGATCCCAAACAAATTCCTCCTGGTAAGGTGCAGTCGATCATTTCCAGCGCCAAGAATGAGTTGATCGAGCCAGCATTTTTCCGAGCTGGGAGTTATTTCCTGGAGATCGTTCAGAGGATTTTCGAACGTTATCAATCTCTCTTGCTGGCGAACAACGCCCTCGACTTTGATGACCTCTTGTTCTTCTCCGTAGGCTTACTCAGAGATCATGAGGATGTCAGGCAGGCATACCGGAATCGCTATCGGCATATCCTGGTGGATGAGTTCCAGGATACGAATACTGCCCAGTATTTACTGCTGCAGTTGCTGGCGGGTGAGAAGCCGGATCTCTTCGTGGTGGGGGATCCGGATCAATCCATCTACCGTTGGCGCGGCGCCGATTATCGCAATGTGCACCGCTTTCAGGAGGACTACCCGCAAGCGAAGGTGTTTCTCCTGGAGCAAAACTATCGCTCGACCCAAAATATCCTTGATGTGGCCATGGGTGTCATCGACCGGCATGCTGGGCGTCAACACAAGCAATTATTTACCCTGAGAGGGCCGGGTTCTAAGATTACCCTGCACGAGGCTTATGATGAGAGCGATGAGGCGAACTTTGTTTTAAATACGATTGATTCCCTGGTAGATACGGGTGAAGCCGAATCCGGGGGTTGTGCGATCATGTATCGCACCAATGCCCAATCCCGCATCTTGGAAGAAGCCTTCCTGCGCGCCGGCCGGGCCTATCGATTGGTCGGGGCACAGCGTTTCTATGGCCGACGCGAAGTGAAAGATCTGATTGCTTATTTGCGATTGATTCATAATCCGGATGACCAGGTCAGTTTCCTGCGAGTAATCAATACGCCACCAAGGGGATTAGGGGAGAAGACCGTAACTGCACTACTTCAAGCTGCAGAGCAGCATAGAATGACACCAGGAAAAATGTTGCTCGAATTTTTCAAAGAGGGCTCGCAACCAGATCAGTTGGCGCTGAGTTCACGAGCCATGATTTCCATTTCCGGTTTTACCAGGATGTTTGCTCATTGGCGCGAAGCGCGATCCGAGATGGAATTGGAGGCGCTTATCGACCTTATCCTTCAAGACACGGGCTATCAGGCCTTTGTCGATGATGATACAGAAGAGGGAAAGGAGCGCTGGGCTAATGTGATGGAGTTACGCGCAGTGGCTCAAGAATTTTCTCAGATTGGCCTGACCAACTTTCTCGAGCATGTCGCTCTGGTCTCAGACCAGGACACACTCACTGACTCTCAGAACGCGCCCACCTTGCTTACGCTTCATGCAGCTAAAGGTTTGGAGTTCCCGGTGGTTTTCATCATTGGCCTGGACGATGGGATCATCCCGCATCAACGCTCCTTCGATGATCCGGAGGCCATGGCGGAGGAGCGACGCCTGTTCTATGTTGGAATTACCCGAGCCATTAACCGACTCTATCTCTTAAGAACCTTCAGACGACGAATATCAGGATTAGCAGACATCGCCGAACCCTCCCGTTTTCTAGAAGACCTTCCAGCAGATCGATTGGAAGGGGAGTGGATTGGAAAAGGCACACGCGAACAGACAACGTTTCAACAACAAACAAGTTGGAGTTGGCGGACATCCGTTACACAGGATGCGCCGCGTTTCCAGGCGGGTATGCGAGTGGTGCACCCCAGCTTCGGTGAAGGTATTGTGATGCAATCACGCATCGAACAGGATGACGAAGAGGTCACCGTCGTTTTCGCATCGCACGGTATCAAACACCTCGCTGTCTCTATGTCAAAGCTTGAACCTTTAGAAGACTAGGATTTGTACTTCAAGGCAATGGAAGCAGCTAATCGAGCCATGATTTTCATTTTTTCCCTTTCCAGGTGAAAATATGCTCTCCTACATGAGCATAGGAGAACATCCAATCGAAGAAGAGGTTTGCTTCAGATGAACATCTTTCTCACTGGCGGTGCAGGATATATTGGCTCTGTGGCGGTACGAATGCTGCTCGAAGCAGGCCATCATGTGACAGTCTTTGACTCGCTGGTCAGTAGCTATCGAGCCGCGGTCCCTGAGGGAGCGAAATTCATCCAAGCTGATTTGGCTGACAAACAGCAATTGGTGCAGTCGCTAAGAGAAGAACGCTACGATGCCGTGATGCATTTTGCCGCCTTCATCGAGGCTGCTGAAAGTATGCAAAAACCAGGCAAGTATTTTTGGAATAATGTAGCCCTCTCGATCGGGCTGATCGAGGCCTGTCTGCAAGCCGGGGTAGGTCGGTTTGTGCTTTCCTCGACAGCGGCGGTCTACGCCTCAAATGAGAAGGCGCTCACCGAGATGGAACCTCTGGAGCCGGCGAATGCCTATGGCCAAACGAAGTTGATGATCGAACAGACCCTGGAATGGTATCGCAGAATTCATGGCCTGCGCTATGCAGCCTTGCGCTATTTCAATGCGGCCGGTGCTCTGCCCGATTGCGGTGAGAATCATCAGCCGGAAAGCCATCTCGTCCCGCTCGTCCTTCAAGTGGCTCTTGGGATTCGCACCGAGGTGAAAATCTATGGGATCGACTATCCTACTCCGGATGGCACATGCATTCGGGATTATGTCCATGTCACCGATTTGATCGGCGCGCACCTCCTGGCGCTGGAGGCTTTAGACGAACGAGATCGGCTTGTGTACAACCTCGGGACTGGGACGGGTTATTCCGTCCGCCAGGTGATTGATGTCGCCCGGCAGGTCACTGCTCATCCGATTCCTGCCGTAGAGTCGCCCCGCCGACCCGGCGATGCGCCTCGCCTGGTGGCCTGCTCGCAAAAGATCCTCGATGAGCTTGGATGGCAACCCCAACACTCGGACCTGAGAGAAATTATCTCCAGCGCCTGGGATTGGCATCGAACGCATCCGCACGGATATGAAAGGTGAACTACTGTTTCGAATCCCCTGATTATTAACACGCACAATCTGAAGGGGCGAAACATTCGCGCTTGATTCTTCTAAAAAGGTTAAAAGCTTCTTAGCGAATGCTTCGCCCTCACTCTTTGGTATGTTCATGAAAAGCCCTCCCGATCTTCACATTTTCTTCGCATAATCTTGTTATCCTCCTACATGAATGAAGGATTTCAGGAGGTAGCATGAATAGCAACAATGGTCTGTCCAAACATACTCGTATCAACTGGCTGATTAATGCCGGTGTCTTTATAAGTGGCGTAGTCACCGCCTTGTCAGGGATCTACTTCCTCTTCTTACCCTCGGGTGGGTATCAGGGAGGACGAAATGCGGCATACGGCGTGACGTTTTTGTTTGACAGGTCCACCTGGGATGATCTCCATACCTGGAGTGGCGTAATCATGGTGATCATGATTGCACTGCATGTGGCCATCCATTGGGAATGGATCAAGATGACGGCCAAGCGCGTCCTAAACAATTTCAAATCCAATGGCATACATATGTCCGCAGGCCCGCGTCGCAATTTGGTCTTGAATAGTCTGATCGCACTTAGTTTCGTCCCCTCGGCGATCTCTGGGATCTATTTTCTCTTCATTGTGAAGGGCGGCTTTCAGGGTGGCAGGAATCTGCTTTGGGATCCGGATTTCCTTTGGAGTCGTACGACCTGGGATCTGATCCATACATGGGCAGGTGTGATCATGATTGTGCTGGCTGTGCTTCATTTCGTCATCCATTGGGGCTGGGTCAAGAAAGTCACGAGGCGCTTCTTTCAGTTCCAAGAGAGTGGATCGGCATCCCAGCCAGCATTCGAAATAAAGTCATGATGGATGATAGAAAAGAAATTGAAAAAGATTGAGGAGTAACGGAGATGGTTAAGAAAATAGTAGCAGGGTTTTTATTCGCAGTTTTCGCAGGCGCGTTGGTCACCGGCGCGGTGATCCGCACTCAGGATCGGGTGGATAGCCAGGAACGAGTGGAACGTAGCGCTCTAGATGGAGCCCCGGTTAGTGGGCAGGGTCAGCGCGGGCAAGGAAATGGGCGCGGCGAATCCGACCAGGTTGGTAGTGGACAAGGCAAGGGTGCTCATGGTACTGGCGGGCAAGGGAAAGGTTCTCAGGGAGCTGGCGGGAGTGGATCAGAAACTCGCCGAGGTGCTCAAAAAGGTGTTTCGGAATCACAGGGGAATCTTGGTGAAGCGATTGAGTGGGAAACCCTAGCGGGTGTGGTTGTTCGTGTTTCTGAAGATGAGCTTGTTATCGAATTGGATCAGGGAGCGCCTCTCGTAATCGAAGGCCGAAGCTGGTCCTTCGCCCTTGAGCAAGGCTTCACTGTTGAAAAAGGGGACGCACTCAACATCGGGGGTTTTTACGAAGATGGGGAGTTAAAAGTAGGCCACATCGAGGATCTCACCAATGGTCAATCGATTGCCATCCGTAGCGAGACCGGGCGTCCTAATTGGGCCGGTGGTGGAAGAGGCGGGCAATAATTAGATGGATCGCATCTAGAAAGGCGCATATCGAAAACCGTGTGCGCTTCAAAGGTCATCTCACCGATAGCGGGATTGGGCGAGG
>CAYGXU010000005.1:57991-63670 GCA_964353875.1 uncultured Anaerolineaceae bacterium
CTCAGGCCCACGCTGGTTTCGACAGGCTCAACCGGCGTGGGAGGGAAGGCTCAACCAGCGTGGGAGGGATATGCGGATTTCCCCAACTGCAAATAAGAAAGATGACTGCGAGAATCAAATCATTGTTCTCTTGGAGCAGAGACAGAAGTGATGTATTGTAATGAAGTCTATACACAAAGAAATTGGAGATGGTCTTACTCAAGAGGAATAAAAAGACGAAAAGAAGAGCTGTTCTTGCTTGAAAGATAACGATTCCAGGCTTGAGAATATGCTAGCCATCACGATCGGGATATTGATAACACTTCAATCGCAGCCAGGAGGCAGAGCAATATGACAAGAACAAGCAAAATCATTTCCCTGGAAGAGGCAGTGGCAGAGTTTGTCCATGATGAGACGCACCTCTCATTTGGTGGTTTCACCATGCAGCGCCATCCGATGGCCTTCATCCGTGAGATGATCCGCCAAGGAAAGCGGGATTTGGTCATCTACGGCCACTCTCCCGGCATCGACGCCGATATCCTCATCGGAGCGGGAGCAGTCAAGCGGGTGGAAGTCGCCTACATTGGCGATGAGCTCTTCGTCAGCCCAAGCCGCAATTTTCGTCGTGCGGTGGAGGAGGGTAGCATCCAATGGGAGGACTACAGCAACTTCAGTGCCACACTCAGGATTGTGGCGGGTGCTTTGGGCATCCCTTTCATCCCCACCCGAACGATACTGGGTTCGGATATGATCTCAAAGGCCGGTTTTAGCAGCGAAGACCGTCAACAAGACCCCAAAGCGGCCAAGGAAAAACTGGTCGTCATGGATTGCCCCTTCACAGGGGATAAGGTCGTGCTCTTGCCAGCCGTGAATCCAGATGTCGCCATCATCCATGCCCAGATGGTGGGTGAGGAGGGGACGGTCCGCCTGTTGGGGCAGGCCTATGCCGATGAATTTATGGCTCGGGCAGCCAGCAAGGTGGTCGTGACTGCGGAGGAGATCGTCTCCGAAGCCTTTATTCGTCGTTCCCCTGAACAGAACGCCATCCCCTTCTTCCGGGTGAATGCCATTGTGCATGTACCCTATGGAGCGCATCCCACCGCCTGCCATGGACGCTATGATTATGATCCCCAGCACTATGCGGTTTACGTGGGAGCCGCAAAGGCAAGTTCTGAGTCGTTTAACCAGTACCTCGACCAATATGTTTATGGTGTGCGCGATCATTGGGAGTACTTGGAGAGGGTGGGGGGTACGAAGCGCCTTTCTGAATTAGCGGCCGATCCGGAATTAGGATATCGTCCATCGGTGGCGAGGAGGTGAGATAATGATTAAGAACTATGCCAGGGATTACACGACCGCCGAGTTGATGGTCGTACGCGCCTCACGCGAGATCCAGGACAATGAAATTGTCTTTGTCGGCACGGGTCTGCCTATGATTGCCTCGATGCTGGCAAAATATACACATGCCCCGCATAGTGTGATTATCTTCGAGGCTGGCACAGTCGATAGCGCCCTCCTGCATCTACCCGCTAGCGTGGGAGATTCGCGTTGCGTCTATGGAGCCTCCACCTGTCGCGGCTTGTTCGACATCTTCGCCACCGTATTGCAGAGGGGATTCGTTGACGTTGGATTCCTGGGAGGCGCACAGGTGGACCGCTATGGCAATTTGAATTCGACCGTGATCGGTGACTACCATCACCCGAAAGTCCGTTTTCCGGGCAGCGGGGGTGCGGGCGATATCGCCTGCCTGTCGAAACGGACGGTGATCATTATGCGCCACGAAAAACGACGTTTTCCGCAGCAGGTTGATTATCTCACCAGCCCAGGTTGGGTGAACGGTGCCAATGGCCGAAGCGAGGCAGGGTTGATCCGCGGTGGACCCGTCTCGGTGATCTCTGACATGGCGGTGTTGCGATTCAAAGATGAAACAAAGGAGATGTTTTTGGTCTCTCACCATCCGAGTGTCTCCATTGAAAAGATTCTGGAGAATACTGGTTTCGCCCTCGACATTGCCGGTGCGACTGAGACGGAGCCACCCACCGAAGAGGAAATCGACTTGCTGAGGAACACCATCGATGCCGAAGGGTTATTCCTGAGGAGGTAGTCGCGTTCTAAGGCTGTAAAAATCGAGGTGCGGAAAAAGAGAGAGGGATTCCTGTCCCTTGAACCTCTCATGAGCTTCAAACAAACCTCGCAGGTCTCAAAGACCTGTGAGGTTTTAATTTAATCTCATCCTGGTTGGCGGCGCGTGGAAGCCCAGCCAGCAGGGACGCGCATAGAGGAGCCGCTTGCTGAGATGCGGGATGAATGCTTCAAATGGGTTTCGTTAGCGTTACAGAGAATGAATCGGCTGTAAGGAAGGTGTAAGCCTGGGCGTCGATGCAGAAAGTGCCAGGCAAGGTCAATGTCTTATACTGTAATCGTCGAGTGGCTCCAGAGGTTAAACGTCATAAGGGAATGGGGAGCCACTCCAATTATTTTAAAACGAGGCTAATCATCAAGAGAAAAATAGTAAAGGATGGAGGTGGAGTACTGGAAAAATATTCATCATAACTCTTGCAAAAGAGTGGAGATGGAAGTGAGAGGGTCACTCCGAGAGAAAAGAAGGAGGACCTTTGCCAGAAGAGAAATCCTCGGCGCAGAAAAGGCAAACCTGTCGAAAGGCAGGGACGCAAAGCTACGGGTCTAAACGGATAGACATCCGCAGGATCGCCGGGCCGCCGGGAAGATCGTTGAAAACAACGGTTCGACAATAAATAGAAGCGAGGATTAGTGAAATGAGATACATTAATAAACTAGTAAAACCAGCTGCAATCTTCTTTGTGTTCACCCTGCTTTTCAGCATGACTATGCCATTCCTGGCACCTGGCGCGGCTGGGGAAGCAGCACATTTGCAGCCTTACCTGGCGCAGATGGCAGCTGCATCACCGGACGAGATGGTCCGCGTGATCGTACAGAAAGCAGATGACACCGATCGAGCCGAGAGGTTCGCTGAAAGGCTTGGGGCAGTCATCTATGCGAAGCTGGACATCATCAATGGCTTCGCAGCCGAGTTGCCTGCTAAATTAACACAGAATCTGGCGGCTCATGACTCGGTGCAGTGGGTGAGCTATGATGCCCCCATGACCTTTAGCGGGGATCTTCCTGTTAGGGTTTATTATTCTATCGGAACGAGCACCGCAGACCTGAAGAGCGGATCACCCACAATGACGATCTCCGCCGGCACGGCGACCTTCAGTGTCGCTCAACCGAATAACATCGGAGTTGGAGACGAGATCACCTACAACGGCTCCAGTAAGGCTTACATCTCAGGTCGAAGCAGCTCCACGGTGTTCGGCGTCATCACCGCTGCCGGTGGTACGCCAGCGAATGTGACGGGTGCCACGGTCAACTCGATCAAGCGCGCCTTCAACAACCTATCGGCAGCGCAAACCAATTCCTCTGGCTCAGCCTATCTCAATACCTGGGATCTTAGAGCGGGGAATTACCAGCTCAACTGGCCTTGCTACAACGATGGACCAATGAGCGATAGTGTGACCATCGATGGCTATCTCACCGATGCGGATAACTACGTGCGTGTGTATACGCCCTATCTTTCGAATGAAGTAGGCGCTTCTCAGAGGCATACCGGCCTGGCCAACACCGGTTTTCGTTTGTTGCCAGGCGACAACAGAGACGGCATCGTCATCCGTATTGGAAACGCTTATGTTGAAGGTCTGGAGATTAGCATAGATGAAGAAAATTGGGAGGCGGCCGTTTGGATCACGGGAGCTCCAAGTGGAGAGGTGTTTATTTCAAAGAATCTCTTCCATGGCGCAAGCACCTTCTTGAACCAGGGCGTTGTAGCATCCGGCTTGGATTTCCCGACGACGGTTAAAGTCTGGGACAATTTCTTCTATCGATTGGGCAATACCATTAGGCTTTCCGGCAGCAATATCACGGCTTATGTCTATAGCAACTCCATCTTCAATGTAGATTATGGAATACTCGATGAGAGTGCTACATCAACAGCCAAGAACAATGTGGCGCTTACTTGTGGCACCGCCTGTTTTAGCGGTGTAAACACGCAAAGCAACAATATCTCATCGGATGAATCGGCCTCAGGTACAGGTTCCCTGACACTGAAATCAGCCGCCAATAACTTTGTGAACGCGTCGGCAGGCTCTGAGAACCTGCATCTTAAATCAGGCGCGGATTGCATTGATAAAGGGGCCGATCTGGATGGAGATCCCAATCTAGCCGTTACAAATGACATCGATGGGGAAAGTCGCGATGCATCCACCCCGGATGTAGGCGCGGATGAGACCAACGCGGCTCCTCCGCCGACACCGACGCCTTCGCCCACGCCAACAACCTCACCGACGCCTTCACCGACACCTTCACCGACACCTTCACCGACGCCTTCACCGACACCTACCACGACACCGCCGCCCTATACGCCGCCCACGACTAACTTCTATCGCGAAGCCTTGGGTGTCAATGGGCTCAGCGGGGTCGCTGGAAGACCATTAGAGGGTGCGGGTGTCACCGTGGTCGTGCTCGATAGTGGTGTCAACTATGATGCGGATTTCCTTGCGCCCGGAGCAACTGCTGATCGCATCCCGGCGCATATTTCAGCCATCCCGAATCAAATCGCATTTTACTTGAGCGCAAAGAACGACACATGCACCAAAACGAAAATGTCGCAATGCTGGTATGTCGCCGATCAATATGGACATGGGACGCATGTGGCTGGGATCATCGGCGGGGATGGCGGGGACTACTCGAACGGTCTCTATAAAGGCATTGCACCTAAGGTAGACTTGATCAACTTCAGGGCAGCGGACCAGAGTGGCATGGCCTATGAGTCAAGCATCGTCTGGGCCATGGAACTTATTCTGAACAACAAGAATACCCCTCGCTATCCCATTCGGGTGGTCAATATCTCCATGAACTCGACCGTGGAGCAATCCTACCATACCAGCCCCTTGGATGCCGCGGCCGAGGTCCTATGGTTCAATGGGATCGTGATCGTCGTCTCGGCCGGCAATAGTGGTGGGCTGAGCTACAACACCGCCAACGCTGCGCCAGCCAATGATCCCTTCATAATTACGGTCGGTGCCATTGATCAGATGGGCACCGCCACCCGCACGGATGACATCATCCCCACCTGGTCCGCCTATGGCGTGACCACGGATGGGTACGTCAAGCCGGATATCTACGCCCCTGGGAGGCACATCATTAGCGTGCTTTCTGGCAATTCGAGCTGGGCGACGCAGTATCCGGATCGTGTGCTGGGGAATGGTCAGTACTTCCGCATCAGCGGCACCTCTATGGCCGCGCCGATGGTCGCCGGTGCAGCCGCCATCCTGCTTGATCTGAAACCATCCCTAACCCCCAATCAGATCAAATACGCTCTGATGAACACCGGCAGCAGCATCACCTCCTATGGCCAGAGCGGGAAATATCTAGACATTCTCGCCGCAGCAAATTACGTCAATAACACAGCCAATATCCCTGCTGCGAACCAGGGCAACATGGTGCATCTGCTGCTGCGCCAGACGGTGTTCCAGGTGATGAGCAGGTATGCTTTGATTGCCTACTATGCCAACTTCATGTGCGGCGTACCAGTTGCACAGTGTAATATGAGCTCAGTGAACTGGGATCAGGTGAACTGGGACCAGGTGAACTGGGACCAGGTGAATTGGGACCAGGTGAACT
>CAYGXU010000005.1:63770-65456 GCA_964353875.1 uncultured Anaerolineaceae bacterium
ACCAGGTGAACTGGGACCAGGTGAACTGGGACCAGGTGAACTGGGACCAGGTGAATTGGGACCAGGTGAACTGGGACCAGGTGAACTGGGACCAGGTGAACTGGGACCAGGTGAACTGGGACTCGGTCAACTTCGGGAGTATGCAATGGAATTCGACATGGTGGGGTAACTAACTAGACCGAGGATAAACTTTCGGGGCACGGCACGCCGTGCCCCGATGCATTTAAGGGAGAGGTAAGGGGGAACAAATGAGGTTATTGAGTGCCTTAAATCCACCTCCAATTGTAGGGAAGATGTAAGGTTTGAAGCTGTAGGCGAAAGTGCCAGGCAAGGCGATTGTCCTATACTGTAAATGCAAGAAAAGAAGAGCCTCAAGTAAGGGATCAGAAGGCTCAATTCGAGGGGGAAAGTGAAAAGATAACAATCGGATAGAAGGTTGAAAGCCGAGGGGCAAGTATAGGTTATCCGCCCCTTGGGAAGAAAGGAAATTATTGAGTGGGGTCGGGAAGAGGGCATCGGGAGACTCCATTCGGAAAAGGTGGGCGATGAAGGATCTTTCATCCCGAACAAAGCTGTATATTTTGGGCATGATCCTTGCCGGAGGGACGATCCTGGTGTTTAGACTCCCTGAACTGGATCGGCGAAATCTCTGGTTGTTGCTCGGTCTCTGTGCCCTGGCATCGGTCACGCAAGTGATGAAGAAAGATGCAGTAACAGCAAGGTCAAGTTTGAGCATCAGTTGGATGGTGTATGGCTTTGCCTATATCTTGTTGGGAACACCGGCAACCTTGTTGGTCATTCTGATTTCACACCTGGTTGCGTGGGCCTGGTATAAACATCTCTGGTACATCACGTTCTACAATATCGCCACCTATGCCATTGCTGCCTTTGCCTCTGGATGGGCGCGGGATTTGATTTGTCCTGAAAATACTTCTGTAGATCTGATCGCACTTATAAGTATCTTAGCGGCTTTATTATTATTTCTATTTTTGAATCACTTCTTGGTGGGAGTAGTGATCATGTTAGCCCGTGGTCAAAATTTCGCCGAATCGGGCGTTTTCGGCCACCTAACGCTGATGATCGATTTCACCTTGCTCTGCCTGGGGGCGACCTCAGCCTTGATATGGAATTTCAGCCCGATTGCTTCCCTGTTGACCATCATCCCGCTCTACCTGATCCATAGCGTCTTGAAATTGCCAGCCTTGGAGCGCGAAACGCAACTGGACGCCAAGACCGGGCTGATCAATCACAAATATTTCATGGAGGCCTTCGAGCGTGAGTTGGCGCGCTCCATTCGCTTCGATCGTCCTCTGACGATTGTCATGGCGGATATGGACCTTTTACGCAACATCAACAACAATTACGGCCATGTCGCCGGGGATGAGGTGATCGTGCGTTTGGCGCAAATCCTGAAAGAGTCCTTCCGCTGGCATGACGTGGTGGGGCGCTTTGGCGGAGAGGAGTTTTGCGCCCTCCTGCCCGATTCCTCGCCGCAAGATGTTTTCGAGCGCGTCGATGCCATCCGACGTACGATAGCAGAGACCGATTTCGAGGTTTCCACCAGCGTCACCCCGCTCAAGGTGACGATGAGTTTTGGGGTCGCCGGTCGGGATGAGAAGGCGCAGACATCGAAGGAGATCATCCATAATGCCGATTTGGCCCTCTACCGGGCCAAGGCAGAGGGGC
>CAYGXU010000006.1:0-35275 GCA_964353875.1 uncultured Anaerolineaceae bacterium
TCGTCTTTGATTCCGATTCACCCATGACCCCCCTTTCATCCCCCCATTTGCGCCATTCGGGCCTCTCCCGAAATGGCTTCTGGTGGCGCAAATGGGGGGACAGAGGGGGGTAAGACAGGGCAAATCACGCAGCGTTTGACATTGCGTTGTGATACTAAGCAGATCATAGAAATGCGCCTAAGCAATTACAAATCGAGATCGATTAGACGGCATGCATATCACCCAGACCTGATCACTTTAGGAAAGAACGACAGGCTGAACCTGTTGAGAATCATCGGTTCAGCCTCTCGTTGTCCGCCTAACGCTTCCTCGGGCGCCAACTAAGTTCATTAATCCCCGTCGATGAATACAATCATGACGGAGTGGGCCAAATCGCCCTTCATGGGCAGTGATCCAATTTCAATGGTCTTAATCGGCTTGATGACATCCGTCTCTTGCGTATCCACTGGCGCGATCCCGCCGAGGTTTTCCGTTATCAGCCCCAATAATCCCTCAATGTCAAGATACATCAGCGGATGCACACCGCTCGGAAATGCATTCCAACCCTCTTTATATCGGCTGCTCTGTGCCAAGGAGAGACGATCGCCATAGGCTCCCTCGAGTGTTCCTACATCTGTGCTGATAAAGAGGAAGCCATCTTTTACAGCATAGGCAAGCGTCGTCTCGCCCAAGAAGGCATCTTTGAGCTCGTAGATCTTCATCCCCTGTGCATCGGATTGAGCAACTTCAAATTGGCCCGAACTCTGCAACCCCTCAGCGATCTTCTCCCCTGCGTTGAGCAGAGCGGCCTGATCGCTGCTTTCGGCCAAGAGCATCAGACTGATGGGAACGCCCAATTGCTCAGCGATTAGACCTTCTGAGCTGTTAAAAAGCCCCAAAGCCCATTCCCCATCGAGGTGTTGGAGTAGATCCGTTTGCGGATTGAATCCGAATTGCTCCGCAAACAACTCCAATGCTTCTCCGATATCCACTTCCTCGGTCGTGCCGGCCAATCCCTCTTGCAGTGAGGTCAGGCCTTGATCCAAATGCGTTGAGGTGAAATAGAGATAGGTCTTCTCCGGAAAGAATGTGGCTGTTTGCGCCTCACCTAGTGTAGCTTGCATGGCTGCTTTTTGCTGCTCTGTGAGTAGATCGAGATTGTAGGAAGCAACAAAATCCATTTGCACGCCGGCTTCGACCGTGGAAAATGACATTCCCACTCCTCCTATAGCTTCTAATTGAGTCATCCCCCCAACATTGGGCGGTAGATCCAGGCTCTGATAAAAGCTATCCATAAAGGTGGGGGGAATGAAGAATGTGAGCAGTCGATCTTTCGGCAGTTCTTTTATGACTGCACGGTACTCATCCATGTTCGCCAGGGAGTCGCTCTTCTTGACGTCGATCAACTCCTTGATGATCTCCGCCCCGTTGGCCATCATAACCAATCCACCGGAACGAGCAAAGGCAACACGCTCATCCTCCAAGTCAGTATCTAGCTCAAAAATCGTCGCGCTCTGATAAGTTTGCTCAATAAAGTCTTGATCGCTGTCCTTGCTGATTTCATCCATCAGCTTGGTCAGAAATTCATCCGCTTTTTTCTTGTCGCGCGCCTCAATGATCAAGTAGATCTTCGTCTCAAACGCCGATGTTGTATCAAATTGAACATCCATTAATCCAAGCCCGATGAATTGCCCAATCCATGGAAGGATATCTTCTTTAAGTGTGATCTCCGTTTCTGTGAGACTGGTCTCTTCCGCTTTATCAAGCAATTGCTGCAAGTCAGTGATCTCCTCTTCCCCAGCGGCTTTATAAAAGATATTGATCAAATTCAAGGTGTCTTTCGATTGCAGCTTAAGAAGGTTCACGTTTAGAAAGACTTGGGTGTCAGACGGGACAGCCTGCGCAATTGGATCGGCGCCGCCAGTCAGTCGCGCCACGATTCCCCATGGATCGAATATCGCAATGAGGATGACGGCCACACAAAGACAAAGGGCTAATGCCCCTCCGCCGATTCCGATCCCGACCCAAATGGATCGCGATCGTTTCTTCGGCTCACTCGGTTGTTGAACATTGTTTTCAATCATTGGAACTCCTTTCATTCTGAAGAGGTTTTAATCGCAAGACAGGGTAGAGTGTCAGCATGCACATGAAGCAGGCGATGAGAAAGGTCTCGCGGATGACGGTTTCTGCAATGGTCATACCGATACGCGTCATCTCGGCTAAATCCATGCTCGAGTTAAACAATTGGGCGCTCATCGTATTGGTCCGTTGTAATCCATAGGTTGTTATGCCCGAGACTGCCAGGGTCATCCCAACCAGGCGGAAGAGGATGACCAGGCCAGAGGCCGTTCCCCGGTATGTCCCAGGTGCAGTATCTAGAGCGGCGGTCGCCAGGGGGGCAATGGTCAACCCAATGCCAATGCCCGTCAGCATCAACTGCGGGACCATCTGCGAGTAAGGGGTAATGGCCTCCCAGCGGCTCATCAGCAGGAAACCCGCTATGGCGATCAACAATCCCAGGATGGAAGGCCAGCGATAACCCCTCCGATCGGTTAGCCACCCTCCAGGCACCGCTGCAAGGGCCATGGGAACGGTCAGGGCGGATAGTACCCATCCGCTATCCCAGGCGCCCTGCTCAAGCGTCTGGGCGACCAGGGTATTGATGAAGAGCGGCACATTGGCGATGGCGATGAAAAGGCTCAGGCCAATAAGAAAATTTGCAGCGCTTGCCGCGCTGAAATTCGGTTGACGGAAGAGCTCCAACCGAATGAGCGGCGAACGCGCATGCGCCTGTCGATAAATGAAGAGCCCCAGCATCAATAGAGCTGCCAATAGGGTCGGGATTGCGTAATGTGGGAGACGAGCACCCTGATCGTTGTTAAGCATCCCGCTTGTCTCCGATCCTGCCCCCAGTCCAACAGTAAACAGCGCCAGGGTGAGAGAAATAAGCAAGGCGCCCAACCAATCCATCGGCAGACGACTGCCCTCCCTTTTTGGATCTTTTAGCCCTGCCGCGATGAATACAAAAGCCAGTACACATATCGGGAGATTCAGCCAGAAGATCATCCGCCAGTCGAAATAGCGAACGACAATCCCTCCATACAAGTGTCCTACGACCCATCCTGTCGTATCTACTGCAGCCACAACCCCCAGCATCCTGGCGCGCTCTCCGGGTGGATAGAGATCGCCAACCAATGCCATCCCAACCGGGACCATGGCGCCAGCCCCGAAAGCCTGAATCATACGTGAAGCGATGATCGCAAAGAGCGCCACTTGCGAGCTATCTGGGCGTCCACGGGCTCCCAGCCATGAATACCCGCGCAGAAACATCTGTGTAGGCCAAGAATCGGCTATTGCCACCAAATAAGATCCCAATGCAAAAATCACCAACGCGATTAAATAAACCCGGCGACGGCCATGGATGTCTGATAGGCGTCCCATGAAAGTCATGGCTACACTGTAAACAAGCAAGTAACCACTGACGATCCAAGCAGCCTCATCTAGACCTGTATTGAGGGGGATTTCCAGATCGTAAATTACATGGGGTAGGACAGCCGAGACCACCGTCAGATCAACCGCTCCGATGAAGATGGGGATGGAAATGAGGGCGACGATCACAGCGGGGGAGGGATTCCACTTTGTGATTCTCATTGAATGCTATCACCCTCAACCAGAGGAGGTTGTATCTCAACCTGCTGATCATAATCCCAGAAATCGAGGGTCCAGATGGTTGTCTCCTGCTCTGCTTGTGCGTCTTCGGAGATCACCATTCGGTAAAGTTCAAAAGTTTCCGGGACGATCCACAGGGTTATAGCCATCACATCAGGACCGATGAGGCCATATGTGATTTCATAAATACGACCGCCTTTTATGCGACCAGAAAGCGCATACAACCTTTTGCTGGGCAATTCTTCCAGTTCAACATGGCCTAATGACTCCAGCTGCTCCAAATCAGTTTCCAGAATGGGTTTGAGACCTGCACTGGAATCGAAGAGCAATGCCGGGTTGAAACCCCACTCGGGCGGCAGTTGCTGCCATGTACCGCTGAGGGGAATGGTTTGCCATTGCGTATCGCCGATGCTGATCACTTCAACATCAGATACAAAACCAGGTGCGATGACGCGTACAGTCGCCCGGATTCGATCCGGGGCGACGAAATCCCCTTCCATACGGCGCAGTGAGAGCGTATTTTCTGTATCGAGAAAGGCTGGAGCGCCGCTTCGATCGATGACGAAATGAAAGCCTGATGTTTCCTGCAGCCTGGTAATTGAGCGCAAGATAATTTCCTTCGCCGGGAGCGGGACAGGTGTTGCCGATCTGCAGGCAGAGAGGAACACAAACAAGCAAATGATCCAGCGGAAGCACCGTTGCATACTTTGCTGCCTTTTTCACCTTTGGCATGACCGATGGCTGGGTGAACCCACCCTCGTCGGTTTGTGCGGGCAATATACACTTACATCCTTTATGGCGCAACTCTTACAAGGATGGATCTTCCGACAAGGCAATTCATAGACGAATTATTGAAGTAATCATCGCATCTTTGGGGTGGATATTCTTGGATCTCACTATTCCGATTTGGGGAAAGGGTTGATTGCATCATTCGATATCCCTCAATTTTCGATGACATAGTCGGAGAAAAACAGGGTTACCTGCAAATCACCATCTCTGGCAACTTATTCGAATCCATGCTGTTACTTGTTTTGATCGACTCGATCCGGTATTTCTGGCGGTGTTTTAATCCTCTCATTTGGGATGGATCTCCTATCGATCTAGGAGGCATGGCCGGGCTTATATGTAATCCTCCGCGCTAGATCCACCTTCATGTCGGAAATGCTTTCAATAACTAAGCTGATTAAACACGGTCAGGAGTCCTTTTGGTGGTCACCCTGCTGGAATTGTTACTTTTTTGAAGTCGCCTCCACAATAATGTGCTTGGTCACTGACGAGCTGTACATAGCACTCATCCTTAAGCGTGGGTATGAGAACATTAAGAAGTTAGCCCAAACCATACACCAACTGACCTTATTTTTCACTGAAAACAAATCTTTCCTGTTGAGATAGGGCGACCAAGGTTGAATAATCATTCTTGTTACTGGCTATGCGCATTAATTCGGCGAGAATTCGGTTTTTCACATGGTTCACCTTGCGTTTTCTGCCCCCAATCCCCATCCAAATCCTTATAGTGGGATGCGTTCTAGCTATTTTCGACTAAAATTCACACCAATTGGATCTCAAACCGGAAACATTGCTGCTCTGGTCCGATGCCTGCCTGCTGGTGATCAATAAACCGGCTGGGTTGCTCACCTTGCCGGATGGCTATGATCCCTCTGCCCCTCGCCTGCGATCGATCCTTGAGCCCCACTTCGGGCATCTGTGGATCGTCCACCGCCTCGATCGCTGGACCAGCGGGGTTATGCTGCTCGCCCGCACAGCCATGGCTCACCGCCAGCTCAATTCTCAATTCCAGGAGAGAAAGACTGTCAAATGCTACCATACGCTCGTTGCTGGGAATCCGCCCTGGGAATCAATACCATTCAAATTCCCCTGCGCGCCGATGCCGATCGGCGCCATCGGACTTTGATCGATGAACAACAGGGTAAACCCGCGCTCACCGAAGACAGAATTATTCAGGCTTTGCGCTGCTCGAAGCCTTACCCCGCACCGGTCGTCCCCCATCAAATCCGCGTCCGTCTGGCTCACGTGGGCTTTCCCATCCTCGCTGATTCCCTCTATGGAAACCCCGAGCACCCTGCCCATCAATCACTTCCAAGGTTAGGTCTGCACGCTAAAACGCTCTCTCTGGAACATCCCCTTACAGGAAAATCTCTCTACTTCGAAGCGCATACTTGATGATTTCGTCGCTCTTTTGAAAACCAGCCCTCATAGAAATTGATGGTTTGCTTCACCTCCCGGAAGTTCCAAACTTCCAGCAGGGCAAAGGAAGCTGACCTTATGGTCCTGCTCCCGATCGCATAAGAATAATCCGAGGAAAAAGCAGTTCCGCCTTCGTTTAAATCAAATCCTTGACATCCAGAACCAAAAGTGGTACTCTAGTACTATATTATTCTAATAATAGGATATTAACCGATGACAAACGCTGAATTGGCCATTCTCAGTCTGATTGCCGAGAAGCCGCGCCATGGGTATGAGATCGAGCAGGTGATCGAGCAGCGCGAGATGCGCAATTGGACCGAGGTGGGCTTCTCCTCCATTTATTACTTGCTGAAAAAACTAGAGAAAGAGGGTTTCCTGCTGGGGAAAATCGAACCATCCTGCGGGCAAGGACCAGCGCGCAAGGTCTTCCGCCTTACCCCCGCTGGACACGATGCCTACCGACAGGCCACCTTTGCTGCCCTCTCTACGCCCACTCCACCTTATTCGGCTTTTTTGCTTGGGCTCTCCAATCTAAAGAGCATCCCCACTGAGGAAGCGATCCAGGCACTGCAACAATATCAACGCAAAATAACCCTGCGGGCCGAACACTTGCGTGCTCGTTGGACAACGCAAGAGGTTCGCCTGCCTTATAACATCCATGCCCTCTTTGATCTCAGCATGACCTTGATTAATGCCGAGTTAAATTGGATCACCGGTTTCATCCATCAATTAGAAGAACGAAAGGAACGAGGAAATGCGCAAAATTGACTTAAAGAACGAAGAAAAATACCTATATAATCCATCCAAGTCGGAATTTCAAATGATCACTGTGCCCCCCATGAACTTTCTTATGATCGATGGCGCAGGCGATCCCAATACTTCCCAGGCTTTCCAGGAGGCCGTGCAAGCCCTTTATGGCCTCTCCTACACCCTTAAATTCATGAGCAAGCGCGAAATGGGCATCGATTTTACCGTTTTGCCTCTGGAAGGACTGTGGTGGGCGGAAGAGTTGACCAACTTCGACCTGAACGACAAGAGCAACTGGCTGTGGACAGTCATGATCCGCCAGCCCGATCACATCAGCAAAAACGCAGTTGGAAAAGCGATGGAGGAGTTGAAACGAAAAAAGAATCCCATCGCGCTCTCCAAGCTGCGTTTCGAAGCTTTTAGTGAATGTCTATGCGCACAAATTATGCATATTGGACCATACTCCGAAGAGGGCCCTGTCATCGCCCGTATGCATGACTTCATCCGATCGAAAGGGTATCAACTGGCAGGGAAGCATCATGAGATCTATCTGAGCGACCCCAATCGCACTGCCCCCGAGAAAATGCGCACCATTCTCCGCCAACCGGCGGTCAAGACCCAATAGGAGCAATGAAATGGCAATCCAACCTTTTCCAGGCTTTAAATCCCTTACCACCCAGCATTGTGTCACTGGCTCAATGTTGCACATCTACCATTTCAACAACCATCCCATTAGCGAAGACATGCTCCTGGGAATGGGATCAGGATTGAGCTTCATCTACTGGCACATGAAAGGCATGGCGCCCATGTTCGGCGGACGAGGCAACGTTGGTCGACCTGGCGAGGAAGGTTTGGAGGTCACCGCTGGCCGACGGACAGGTGTAAGAGTCGAAAAACACTACACCAATAGTGCCAAGAAGGCGGAGAAAATCCTGTTGGAAATGTTGGAAAAGGATCAGCCCACCATGCTCAGCGTGGACATGGGCTTTCTACCCTATTTCGATCTACCAGAAGGCTTTCATTTTGGCGGTCACTCCATTGTCATTGGAGGTTACGATCCGGAAACAAGGGAGGTGCTCGTCGCGGATCGAGACCAACCGCTCCATGCCGTTCCGTGGGAAGATCTCGTCAAGGCGCGTGGATCAAAGTTCAAACCTTTCCCTCCCATGCACACCTGGTTCACCTTCGATTTCAGTGAAAAAAGGAGCCCCAATCCTCAGGACGTGAAGCAAGCCGTCCGAGAGGTTTGTGCCTACATGCTCGAGGGTCCGATTTCCAATTTGGGTGTGCGCGGTATTCGTAAGGCTGCCAAGCAGGTGATTAAATGGCCGGAGAGCATGGACACTGAAGCTCTGCGCTGGTCGTGCTTCAATACCTTCATCTTCATCGACGCCGAGGGCGGCACCGGAGGTGGGATTTTCCGCTATATGTATGGGCGTTTCCTTGGGGAGGCAGCTGCAATCATCGGGGATCGGCGCCTGAGCGAAGTCGGCAATGAAATGCAGATCATCGGAGACAAGTGGCAGAATGTTGCGCAGCTCTTCAAAAAAGGCTCCCATCTCGACGATCCGACCCCCATCCTGGCTGAGACCACCGCCCCCCTGATGGAAATCGCCGACCTGGAAGAGAAGGCTTGGAAAAAGCTACGCGCAATGGTGGCGATACCTTAGATAGCAAGAGGAAAGGTGGAAAACATCGAACGATTGCGCGCGACCGTGCAAGCTTTCTGTCAATTCATAGAGGCATTGCCTGAAGAAGCCCTGCAGGAGCAGATCTGGGGTCCGAAGGAAATCCTTGCCCACCTACTTTTCCACCATAAAGGCTATTTGTCTCAGTTCAAGGCCGTTCATTCCCAGAGGCCTTTTACAATCCCGAAGGGCCGATTCAGCGATTTGAACACGCAGGCAGTAGCCGCAAGTCGGGGAAATTCAATCACTGACATGTTTGGTAAGTTTCAGGAGGCGAACGAAGAGCTTTGTGCCCTCTACCATGAAGTTGATCCTTGCTCGACGGTGTTAGTGATCAGGCAAGGGACGCAACCGCGCCCACTGGCGGGTTTAATCGTCGAAATCGAAGCACATATCTACAACCATAAGGGGAAACTGGAGAAAACGCTCCAGAGAAGAAGTAAAATCGGAACTTAGCTGTCGAGACAGTGGGTTGTGTTCTCCAACCCATCATCGTAAGCAAAGGACCACTTCTCATACTTAAATAACGCCGGTTTAACGTTCACTTTGTACACAAGCATCAATGCTCCCATGATCGAAATATCGGCCTCATCCCCCACGCGGCAAATGCTCTCATAAATGAATTCTGAGCAGTCTCAAGAGGCCAAACTAATCCTATCGCTTGAAAAATATCTCATATCTGAGTGCATTTAAGACATTTTTGCGGGAACCGGCCATTAATTCACCGCTTTTTCAGTATTTTTCTCCCTCGAAAGTGTTTTCAGCCGACTTCTAATATTATCTCACAAGGATCTAATACTGCATCAAAAGGTGACCAATCCCTTCAACATATGAAACCAAGAACCAGATATTGGCCATAAGTTTGATCGCCTCTTCCTCTTATAGATATCCAATCATGTTGAATGATTATGTCTATGCGCAGCCACGCCAAAATCCCCCCGCTGTACATCAAAGTCGTTGATCGCAACAAGCCAAGTTATCCACATTTTGTCCACATCTGTGGATTATTATGATGGCTCATCACTTACCCCAATGTCATTGCGGTTCTTCGGGTTGTTAACTTTTGTCCCTGTCCAACAACGCCCAATAAAATCTGGGCCGTCACAAATATGTGACATTTCCTGGCCCGTGCGGAATGGATGATTATTTTGGCTATGCGAAACAATTCGCCTTTGACATGGCTTGTAAAGGCCAATTTTTCGCCTCCCATCGCTTACAAAAGGGCCAAATGAGATGACCACGCACTACGCCAATAAATACTGCCCGGATAAGGAAGCCATGCTCCCTGCCCTCCTACCGCGATTGGCCTTCCCTAATAAGGCCTCCCGTTGCCATAGGATCGACCTAAAAGTGTCCGGGAGGAGAAAAAAGATCCGGGATTGACTGCGGCAGACTTTGCAGTTCCTCCCCTGCATCCACGCCTATTAGCCGCTCTGACTCAACGGAGGAAGAGCTGAAGAAGACATTGTGTTCTCACCTCAAGCCCAGACGGAGATATCCGCGACACTACAACGCACTGCTAAATGCCCACTTGTAGAGCAAAATAATCCTGCAACAATCGACGGACTGAAGAGAAGGTATCCTTGCTCATATTCGATGAGGGAAGCGACTGTCGGACATCCCTCGATGATTTGCTTCTTTACCAAATAGAGACATACTTTCAACCCGAAAGGACCCATAGGTTGCTTTAATTGGACATTTCTGCTAGAAACATAAAGATCTTGGGAACAAGGACGAGTGAGTGTGCCCGCCTAGCTCAAGAGAAGGGCTGCATGCCTCACGGGAGATAGACTCAATAAAAGAAACAGCCCTTGTTCCCCTTCAAGACACTGCGAATATGTGACTCTATTCAGCCTAAAATCCGTCTTTATTGAGGGCACTCAATTGTCCAAGCACGTTTGTTCTTTCCAGCAACCACGCCTCTTACATAAGCTTATGCATGGAGCTATAACTTGCTGCCCTGGCCAACTTCCCGTGGCGGGTATGGAATTTGATACCCGTTCTGACCATTGGAAAAAAAGGCATTCGGCACCACAAATTCACCCATGGCGGGATTCCCGCTAGATTATTCACAAGAGATCAGAAGCTCCTAATCCCGTAGAGAGCGATTGAAGTCTTCAAAGGAGAAAAGCACAATGACAGAAAAAGAGACGATGTCACCTGAGAGCGAGCGCTATAGCGATATGCTGAAGGCAGAACTCGGATCCGCCCCCTCTTCCGATTACCGTGCAATTGAGGCTGCAGCCAAACGTTATGAAGCACGATTGGCTAGCGAGGGCGAGACAGCATTAAAGCTCTTCTGGCTGGGTGCAGCCTGGTATACCGCAATCGGCGCGATGATGAATACAGACGCCCCTCAAGCGACAATAATGGCAGCGCTGGATAAGGCGATCAGCTATTGGGAGCATTCGCTCCAACTTGATCCCAATCGATCCCTCACGTACAAGAACCTTCTCGGCGCATACGTCAGCAAACAAGATGAGGCAGGAGCCCGAAAGACGGCAATGCGCTGGGCTGAAGTTGATCCTAATCTGCCAGCTGAAGCGCGCGCTTGGGTAGCAGGACAAAAGGCGGAGAAGACCATGACCTGCCGGGCATGCGGTAATCCAGTCCCTTACGACGAAAGCCTGACGAACTGCCCAATATGCGGTAAAGTGGACCCCGGCTGGGTCGTTGTCATGCCAGGCAGCAAGGATCCCAAAGCGCAGGCAGTCAAAACCCAGGCGGGGAGATACTACAGCGAAGGCAAGAAGCTAGAGGCCATCCGAGAGTTCCTGAAGGCGGCCGAGATTGATCCCGCAGATGCCACGACCTTCAATAACATCGGTGCAATCCATGCCGAGCTCGGCAATTATGACGAAGCCCTTGTTTATCTACGCAAGGCCCTGGCCATCGATCCCGATCTCGCACCAGCCAAACGGCAGATCAGTGCAATCGAAGCTCGTGTGGGAGGTGGCTTTGTGCCAGCATCGATCGGAACGCAGGCCCAGATGCAGGTAGGAGCAATGGCCGGACCGGATATTGGGCTCGTGAAATCCAAAGTTGAATCGTTACTGGCCGGATCGGAGCTCAAACCAGAAGTCAAGGCCTCTCTCTTGCTCAACCTTTGTCAAGCCACCTACGAAATCGATGAGGAAACCGCTCAACGATTTTGGGAAGAGCTAAAGAAGCAGAAGAATCGGCTGATACCCGAGCACCAGATGCAATTTCGGGCGCTGCAGGATATTATCGAACCCTCACGCCGCAAGGAAGCCAAGGGCTTTGCGGCAGAGTTCCTCTCCCGAATTGAGCAGGCCTCTTCTGCAGATCCACAGAGTGCCTCCAAACAACTCGAATCCCTGGAAAAAGAACTTGGGAAACGGTCGTGGCCTCTCGGCAAAGGAGCGCTTTGGGCTGCCCTCGCCCAGGCCTGGACGCGGGTCCATCCCTCCAAGGCACTGGACATGATCAAGAAAGTTCCCCAAGGGGAGCGAGCGGAGGTCATCGGCCAAATTAATAAGGAGAAAATGCTCTCGCGCGAAGAATGGCAAGCCATTGTAGATCGCATTAATGTGGGCAAATGTGCTTCGGTTGTTCGTGGCTTGCTAGCTGAGGATGTCCAATTTCTCGAATTGCCGCAAGAATTGCTTCTAAAGACAGGCAAAGATATCCTGTCTGTGTTAAGAACAGAACTTGCCATTTCCCCTGACCTCAATCAGGCACGCAAATTTCTGCTTGAGTACCTTAAGCTTCTCACTGTCCAACGCAACGTCGCGGAAGGCGAACGAGTTGCCCTTCTAAAGGAAGTCTATGTCCTCATTACACGCACAGCTCAAGCGGCCAGCGGATGGACGACCATTTTTCTACTACTGGACCTCATCCTCGGTACTGGCAACATGCTGGGCATCCTCACTGAGGAGCGACTGGCAGAATGGCTTCAGGATACTCCGGCCCATCTCGTCGATTTTATCTGGGCGGTTTACTCGGCGCACCATGCCGCGCCCGAAGCGGTTGAGAATGAACTCCTGTCCCTGCGCAGAAAGGTTGAAAATGACCCGGATGCCATCGCCTGGTTCTTTGTCATGCTGGTTATGCGTGGGCTGGGCGCCAAGGCCCTGGATCTTGCCATGCAGACTGGTCGCCAGAGTGAATTGAGTCAACGCGTCCGCCGCGCCTGGCTGTCCCTTGATCCTGCACACGCTCGGGATGCTATCTCGCCAAACGACATGGCCGGAGACCCGGTGGGCGAATTCCTGGCTTTTCGGTCACAAGAGGAAAGGGTTGCCTTCTTACGACGCGTGACCAACCGAGGAACTCAATCCCTACCGGGTGCCATGTGGCTTGTAGCCCCTGAGGCGGAGAAGAAACGCGGTCTATTCAGCTTTCAAAAGGCGAAGAGTTTTGATGAACTGGCATCAGAATACGTGGCTCGAACGCCGTTATATAGCACATTTCCAACTCGAGTAAAGCCTGAGGATCAATTCGGCGAATACCTGCGGGTAAGTGGCTTTGGAGAATGGAGCTACCGGGTCTTGGATGGCACCTTGCTCAAAGCTCTGACGCAGTGGAGCGATGATTCTCCGCAGGAAGTGCAGGCCTTGCTCCAGACGATGTGGGCAACCATTCAGCCCGAGGACTTCGTGTTCTTCACTGACTTCCTGTGCAATTCCATCCTTGAACGCTGTAAAACCCTTTTCGCGGCTGACCCTGAGGTGCTGGTAGGCACCTTCGCCGCCTGGATTCATAAGGAGTGGGTACGCCGAGGTCGAACCACTAAGATAAGCGGCAAAGATGTTCAGAAGAAATTGCCTCCTTTTGCTGCATTGGGGCTATGTCTACATGGTGCAATGATGGGTGGCCTATCGGCCAAGAAACGTGATCAGATCATAACCTTGGCTTTGGAACGCTACGACGCCGAACCCACATTGGTGAAAGGCGCTGCTTCCTTATTTGGTCGGGATAAGGAGATCCTCGATCTAAGACCACCGACAAAATTAAAATCCAATCTTACTGCCGCGTGGCAATTCGGCGTTATTGAAAACGCTATTCCCAGGATAAGAGAGGCCTTCCGAGGGATTCCGTTGGGAGGGCAATGTGATGTGTGCAGCGCGGAAGTCAAAGTGGGCGAAGGGACGCCTTATAGCGCTGATGCCTTCCGTCAATTGGTCGCCAATGGATTTGAACCCGGAGAGGAATTTGGAAGGGTTTCCGCCATGGGTGGGATTTCACGACAGGAGGCGATCAACCGATGGAAAGCTGAGTTGGTCGCCCAATCCCAGACTGGGTGGCTGTTATGTCCCAAGTGCAATTCCCGTGCACAGCTTTTTCTCGGAAGCGTTGTGAAGTAAGCTCAAAGAGAAGGGAGTACTTAAGCAGAATTCCAAATCCTTCCTGACCTAAATCATACAGGGCTGGCAAACGGAAAGCCGGGTTCTCGGCAATTTTAACCAGCCCTGCTTGCATTTCTACGATCAATTACATGGCTTCGAGAGATGATTGGCGAAAACGCCTGGGGCAATCTGCAATCAATTGGCCCATCCAAGAAAATCCTTAACCCTGCATCAGCCTTCTTCATCCAAGAGATATTAAACATCGCGTGGTTGAGCAGTCCGGGGATCAGGCGCAAGACATTTGCGCTCCTTCCGCTTCACTGATTGTGTCGGTTCATCCCGGAACGGATGGGCTTTTGCTCGATTCTTTTTGATGGAGGGTTGTCCAGAGTGAGTAATTCGGGACAAAATCGATACTGCTTTCCTAGAAATCCTGGCCTACCCCGCAGACCCTCGAAGCAAATCCAGGATCTGTTTCACTTGCTGAGCATACTCATCAGCTCCGGACCGCAAAGCCAACTGGACCGCTTCTTCGAGCAGAGGGATGGCTGCTTGAGGTTGGGCTAGATTGCGAGCCAAGATATTCGACTGCGCCACCAGGGAACGTGCCAGCTTATCCGGATTCCCCAATCGACGATAAAGCTGTTCCTGCTGCCTTAACAAATCAATCGCTGGAAGTGGTTCCCCCATATCCAACAGAATTCCCGCTTGATTGCCCAGGCAGAGCGCCAAGCCAGCAATGTTCCCCAATTCTCGTTCAATGTTCTCCTTCTCCTTCTGAAGAACCATTGCCCCTCTTAAATTCCCCCGCAATGCGAGGATGTTCGCCTGATTGCCAAGCGCTATCGCTAAACCCTTTTTATTCCCCAACTCACGGCATATGCTGGCTTTCTCCTCCTGCAATATCCAGGCACCATCCAGATCGCCACGCGCCTTTAAGACCAGAGCCTGATTGCCCAGGCTGACCTGTAGTTCGTCCTTTAGCCCAAGCTGACGACAGATCTGTTCCTGAGATTGGAAACAACTCATAGCCGCTTCTAGATTTCCCCAAGCCAAATGGACTGTCCCTTGCCTGCCCAGACTTTCGGCGATACCCCGCGTCTCACCAACTTGACGGCAAATATCTTCCTGTTGTCGATAGAGCTTCATTGCCCCATTTGGATCTCCCTGTTCACCGCGCAGGATCGCTTGATTTCCAATGCATGTGGCCAGATCCGCCCGGCTCCCCAACTCGCGCAGCATACGTTCCTCCTCCACAAAAAGCGCCTCAGCTTGATCCAACAATCCCCGTGTGAAGTGAATAGTCGCTTGGCCGGATAGCGCCCGCGCGGTTTCCAATCGATTCCCGAACTGCCGGCTGAGGCGCTCCTTCTCCTCGAAAAGCGCCATTGCACCGTCGAGATCACCCCATCCCCTGAGAATATGCCCCCGATTTCCCAAAGAAGCCACAATCGATTCCCGGTCACCTATTTGGCGCCAGAATTCCTCCGTCGCTCGATACAGTTCGTTTGCCCCCTGCAACTCTCCAAGAGAACGCAGAATATTCGCTTGGTTAAAGAGAGAGCGCGCCCGTCCTCTCTCATCACCGAGATCGTGGCAAAGGCCAACCTCCTGACGAAAAAGATCAAGCGCTTTCTGCAAATCCCCTTTGGCCGCGCAGGCAATTGCTGCGTTCCCCAACGCTAAAGCAAGACCGTCGCTCTCTCCAATTTCCCTATGTCGCTGAATGAGAAATTCCTGCAGCTGCAAAGCCTGGTCGAGATATCCCATATTCTGCATGAGGTGGGCGATTTTTCTTATTTCCGCCGGAGTTGCTGCTGGTTGTGTCATGAGATTCTCATAGGCATCAGGGACTCGCAGGGAAGAATGACTTTCAACTGCAGCCCAATAGGATTGTGCCCCAAAGGAATCCCGATCCCAGGCTTCGCAAAAGAATGTCACATCCGCCAGAAGTTCATAGAGCTTATCCCAGGCTTGTGCCTGCTCCCATTGCCATGGAAGCTCTGTCACTACCCGACTGCTCAAATCGTGTGCCTGGAAATAGTCGGCGAGCCGATGATGGCATGCCTTTTTCGCCATTGGTTCAGCCAGGTATCGTTCTTGTACGGCCTGCTCAAAATAGGGATGAGAAAATTGGAATATACCAGATCGATTGATCAAAGAGCCCTCAAGAGCCAAGCGAAGTGGAGACCAGAAGGCATGGGGTAGCGGCTTCTCCATCGAACCAAGCAATTCCAGCAGCTCGCTCTCTGCCAACCCTTGCCGGGAACACAACATAAGAGTTGTTGCATCACGCACCAAACATGGTCTATCGCCCTCATAATCCATTTCATATCGCTGCAGGATCTTTTGAAAGAGCGCTGGGATGGTTTTGGCAGACAAGCACTCCTCAATTCGGTCATCGAGACGCTCGTGAAGGCCAAACAAACGCAGTTCCTCCAAGACCGTTCGCAAATAGAGCGGATTGGCTGAAGGAGATGGGGTTGCGATGCGTTCGATCCGATCTGGGCTTAGTGACTTGGCGTACTGTGCCAAGAACTTTTGAATAAGCTGTTTGCGCTCCGCGATCTCCAGATCTCGGAGCCAAAGCATTGGCCACTTGCGGCGCTGAATTTCTTCGCCTGGTCCATGCGGAAGCGTTGATAGGATCACCCGAATGTTGTTCGGCATCTCCTCTGGCAGCCACGCTAATTGATGTGCACCCTCGTAGTCATCAAGTTGATCCAGGCCATCGATGATGAGAATCACGCGGCCCAGATTTGAGACACCATGCAGGCTATTGGCAAAGGCCACGCGCAGTGCTTCCGGCTCAAGCGGAAAGAGAAGCCCTAGGTTGAAATGCCGATTGAACTCCGCCATGAACCTGCGAACCATCGTCATCCAATCTGAGCTTCCAGGTGTAGCACCGACGAAGTGAAATAGCACGACCTCCCCAGGCTGAGATGCTGGATAGGAAAGCACCCAATTCGCCAGCAGCGCTGATTTTCCCGAGCCCGACTCTCCCAAAATGGTCAATGGGGGATCCTGCCCCTGAACATGCTGATTGAGCGTTTCGATCAAGGCGGAATCCGATACATAGACGCCATGACGGGACCTGGCGAAGGTCTCATGGCCTAATACCTCCTGGTCCAGGGCATCGGGCATGCCACCCGCCGGGAATAGCTGCTCAATAACGTTTCCCAGGTCTGCCAGAACCCATTCCCCCAGCACTTGCGGGGTGGGATAATTTTCCCGCAGGGGAAACCCGCTGGTCCGAATCATTTCCTTAAGTCCGGAGAGTTTTTGCCGGCGCAACCTCGCTCTCTCTTCCGACTCAGCAGGCCCGTAATATTCGATCTCCTCCGAAGCGGGAATCTCACGATACGTTGGTTGTTGTTCTGCAGGTAGGGTCTCAATATAGCCAGGATCGCGAAAATAAAAGAAGGCATGGTCTGCCATCTTCGGATTGTTGAGGACTCCGTGCAGGATCTCAAGCTCTGTTACGGAGCTCCCTTGATGTTCATGCAGCCAGGGATGTTGCTCAACGAGTTCGTCAGAGATCTCGTCCGGGATCCATCCATAACGTTCCCCCAGGAGTCCCAGAAAATACGGACGGCAGCGTTGAATCTCTTCCAAACAGATCGGAAGCACTTCCCCTTTCTGTTCCTCTGTGATCCCCCAACGCAGATCCACCTCTCCCCACGTAACGCTGCGCTGTTCACACATCTTTCGAAGTTGAGGGAAAACGCGCTTGACCAACTCGTCGCGTTCCCCCTGCATATCACGAAATGTAGAGGAGATAAAGACCCGGATGGATCTCTCTTGATCATAGGGCTTTGAAGTCGAAGGCATAATATTCCCCATCCTGAGAGGCTATGCATCCCTGCTATCTGGCAAACGAAGGACGCTATCTCGAGCATGCCTATTTTTTCAACCTGAGTGCAGTATACAACCAGCTTTGTTATGCAATATCCAAATTGGGCAAGAAACTTCCATATCAAGCAATGCCTCTGAATTTGCACGCGCATAAAAGCACCAAAAATCGGAACAACCAAGAAAAGAAAGAATATCACAAGTTCAAAATCTCTGATGGACTATGCGGTGAGTGCATCACTGCCGGGGCTCAGAATCCCATGACCGCGGTTGTTCTTAGATTATCGTGAGATTCGATAATTGCGGCAAGCTCAGGAAATCCTTTCATTGATCAGAAACTTCTCGCCAAATGGCATCCAACGCCTGTAGAGCAGTGAGATTGCGCCATGGCCAGGCGGCTTGCATTGCCTCAGGGGCATCGAATTGATTCGTGGCAAAGGTAAGATGAAAATCATCCTCAAGCAGGCCATGGTTCGGAAGAGGTTGAACGACAAGCCAGAAGTTCCATAATGGAATGTCATACTCGGAAGCCAATCGAGCCAGAATGGCATTAATGCGGTGATCGCCCTCTAGGTTATCGGCCTTTGTCGCTAGTATTGGAACAACACCATAGCCGATTGTTATCTCAATGATTTGGCGAAGGTACTTCTCATAGGCGCTTGGATCTCCTTCCCACCAGGTTTCAAGGCTGATAATCGCAATGGAAGGCTTATGGATCCGGACTTCACAATCTAGGGGGGTTTCACTTGGTTTGCAGAAATCGGGGTCTGCCCACATAGGAGAAATTATCGAAGCTGCATTAAAACCGCTCCGGACTGACTGACTCTCACGCGAGAAGGAGCCAGAAAACCACTCGATGGCCTCGCTCAGGTAGGCATATTCCGCCCCCAATGTATATTGACCGGGATAGTCGAAAACCGCTAGGAACATCGATGGCACATTTTGGCAATCACCTATCTTGGAGAACGCATGAGAATTATTTCCAAGCGCCATTCCACGCTGATAAATTTTACGCGCCGTGTCACTGACATGCGGAATTACTGGCCAACTTTGCCAGGAATCAGGTAAGAGGGTCACAGTTGGGGCAGGGATTGTGGGATGCCTTCCACTCGTGGGATGAAACTGAGGGGTACTGAACCACTCACTAGGCTTAAGAAGAGATGTGATAGATTTACCCTTTGGTTTGTCTGCATTTCGAAAGCCCTCGGCCTGTGCAGTCGATGTGAAAATAGTTTCAGCCGATTCAGATCGGGGAGTGTAAGTTGAAATCGCTTCAGAGTCACCCTCTGATGAGCGACAACTCACAAGCATCATAGCCGCAAAGAGGACCTGCACTCCAGGAAGTGTCCATTGCAGGAATATATTAACCAACCATCGTGAAGCATTAAGGGAACTTTTCATTATCGAAGCGCTCCATCGGCCATGGCTGACTTTTGCCTGAGAGAAATCCTTCAATACCCTTTACAGGCTGCTATGACAGACAGCACTGCAACATTCAACAATGATCAAATGATATTTCTTGCAAGGAATAACTTCTGCAGCCCCGAGAATGACTCCGGCTACCCGGTCTGCAAACCCCTCCGGTTCCGTAGCAGGGAATAAATCACGCTACTGGTACACTCATCCCAGAGTGCGTCTCATAGAAAGAGAAAAAGAGGCTCAAGGATATCTAAGGGATGAGCAAATGGTCACGCTTTTCACACTCTCCATCAACTGGCTTTCGCCCAGACTTGCTCTGCTTCCTCGGGAAACCGTAAACAAAGGAACTTATCTCGATTAGCGTTGCGAGCGACCTTCCCGCTGCTGGTCTTAATCAGCCATTTGCGATCGACGACTTCGACATAGCGCACGGCGACATCCGAATTTCGTGTGACTTGATCACGAATCTGAGTCGCGATCTGACAGCGTTTGTCCGGATCCGCAGTGTCTGCTTCGACTACAATCGCCACTTCCTCGGTGCCCAGGTCAACATTGAAGACCCCGAAGGCCACAACTCGACCCGGATGAACACCTGGGACTTCGCTGGCAAGTTCCTCCAGATCCTGTGGGTAGATATTCTTGCCGCCTACGATAATCAGCTCTTTCTTGCGACCGGTCACATATAGCTCACCATCCGCAAGATAGCCCAAATCCCCAGTGAGATACCAACCCTGATGAAAGGCTTTCTCAGTAAGATCGTCGCGATTGAAGTAACCCGTAAGCATGCAATTGCTGCGAATAGCTATCTCTCCTATCTGCCGTTCGGCCATGTCGATCCGTTGCTCATTAAGTACCCTCACCTCACTATCGGCAATGGGACGACCTGCTGATAGCATTTTGAGAGGGTTGCCATTTCTTCCCATCGGTATTGCCTTGCCCATTTGCAGCGCTCTCAAATCCACCTCGTCCACTTTGACAGGCTCCTCGATCCCCCCTTGAGTCACCGCGAAGACATTCTCCGCCATGGCATAGCAGGTTGCCAATGCCCTTGAACTAAGCCCATAAGGGCTAAATCTCTCCAAGAACATCTGCTGGCTTTGCCAACGCATCGGTTCCGAGCAATTGATGACGGCCCGCCAAGTGGAGAGATCCATACCCTCCAAATCACGGTTGCGGATCTTCTGGGCGCAGAAGTTATATGCGAAATTGGGGAGCCAAGAGAGCGTCCCCCTGAACTTGCTAACAGCCTGCAAGAGCTTATAGGGCGCACGCACCCAATCAAAGGGGGACATCAAGACCAGGGAGGCCTGTAGCAAAATCGGCATAACAAAGCCTGCGATCAATCCCATGTCATGATACAAAGGCAACCAACTGACCACCGTATCGGTCGAGGTCATGCGGATAGCCTCGGCATAGCTTTCAACCTGATGGATCACTGCCTGATGTGAGAGCGCCACCCCTTTTTGCAGACCTGTGGTCCCCGAGGAATGCTGCAGGAGCGCGATTTCCTCTGGTGAGCACGCCAGCCCGGGCAACGTATGCGCCTCCACCTCATTCAATGCATCAACATTCTCCGAATTGATGACGGCGCGCACCGAATTCCCATCTTGAATGGCCGAGCTCGCCTCCAGCAGGAATTCGGGATAGGTGATGATTGCTGCCGGCCTGGTGATTTTGATTAATGATGAAAGCGATTTTCGATAGGACTCTGGAGGGAGCTTCTCCGTCAGAAAAGGCATGATCGAGGGAACTGCCCCCAATAGAACTCCTCCCCAGAATGCATAAATCAAGTCTGCGCCATGTTGCAGGATGATAATGACCACATCCCCCCTTTTTATGCCTGCGTCCTGCAACGCCCGGGTGTAGCCAGCAGCCCCCAGAATCAAGTCCTTGTAGCGAATAGAAGCATTCGAATCCGCTTCTTGCAGGTGAATCACAACCCTCTCTGGGGTATGCAGAAAGCTTTCATGGAGGACTCGAGGGAGTGTCTTCATGTTGTTGAACTCGCTAATCTCCGGGAAATCAAATGGGCTAACTCGCCTGTTGTGTTGAATACCGAGGCGGTCAATTCCACATCTTCAATACGTACCCCAAAAGCATCCTCGATAAACAAAGCCAGATCCACCAGGCCAAACGAATCGATCAAACCGCTGGTGATGAGGGGCTCATTCTGCCCGATACGGCGATTGGGGTCCTTCAGTATTTGCCTGGTAATGAAACTTATAATTTGCTCAACCATTTTCAACTCTCCCAATACAATCGTTTTCTCACATCCTCACGGCGTTCCTACGGACGATCCGGTTACAGCCTGCCAGACAGCATAGAGAGCCTGCATGGCTGTCAGGTTGCGCATCGGCCATGCCATGCGCATTGCTTCAGGGTCATCAAAATGAATGGGTCCCCAGGTGAGATGACTTCCATCCTCCTCCAAACCGGCATTGGGAAGCGACTGAAGCGCCAACCAGAAATTCCAAAGGGGCACCTCATACTCAAGCGACAATTGAGCCAGTAGCCGATTGATGCTTTCATCCCCCTCAAAATTATCTGCTTTGGTAGCAATAATGGGTATGATCCCCCGATCGAGGGTATATTCGAGGATCCCCCTCATATCCTGCTCGAATGTCTCCAAATGCCAGCGATCATTTGTGCCTAACATAATGAAAACATAGCTAGGATTATGAATTCGATACTCGCAGGCTAACGGTGTTTCCCCTGGCGTGCACTGTTTCGGATCCGCCCAAAGAGGTGACAGTGCAGAGGAGGCGTTGAAACCATTTCTGGTTGCGATACTATCACGTGAAAATGAGCCCTGAAAGTATTCGATCATCGCTTCCAGATCGGTATACTCACCCAGGGCATAGTATTCTCCTCCTTGGTCAAAAGGACCTAAAAACCACGCATTCGAAGCGCCGCAATCACCGACTTTCGAAAAGGCTCTAGGATTATTCCCCTTGGACAGGCCCCTGGTATAAATCTGGTTCACATTTGGGCCAATCTCAGGGACAACCGGCATACTTTTCCAAAAGTCAGGAGAGGGAGTCTCAGTTACCCTAGGTTCCAATGGCAATTCAAGAACGGGCGTCTCGTTTTCCGGAGTCTCACTGATTTCTATGGGCGGATGCTGTGCTACTTTGGCACTTCTCGAGGTTGGGGTACAAAAACCCATTGCCGGCGAGCCGGAAGTGATTTCTAGCTCTTGAGGAACATCTTGAGGACCAGTCTGAGTTGTTGTAACCTGATCAGTCGAGGCGCGGCAGGCGGAGAGCAACAGAAGGAGTGGCAGGAATACAAGCCCGAATCCATGCCCAATCTGGCGGATAAAACCAACCCATACTGAATGAGAAAATAACCGAAACCTCAAAATCACCCAAAATACCTTTATCAGAATCGAAAACTTGCAACTTACCACAGGCCAATGTCCCGAATTTATAGCACTCAATCCTTTTCCACGCAAAAGATGAATAAAGGTGTTGAAACAACGATAGCAGCATACAAATCGATGTTTTCTTTCAGGGCTTCTCATATGCATCCACAAAATCATTGCGCAGGGGATGGAATACTTCTTCGTACCCCGGCTATCTGCCTTATCCATTCGCTTCGTTAATTAATAAAGCAAGAAATTCACCCCCCAGTCTCGGTCAAGTAACCCAGGAGTTACCACCATGGTAACTTGGTCGTAACGTTCTTCCTGTGCTTTCAAATATTGGAAAAAATAAAGGATCTTCATCCCCCAGCCGTGCTGATGACGCATGCTCTCGCTAATCCAAGCCGTGAGTGATTACACCCAACTATCAAATCTGACGACCGATCCCTCCTTTGAACCAGGTTTTCCCAATGAACTTCACCTGCTATCCTGCTTCTGAAAGGATGCCGTAATTACCGGGCTGGCGCCTGGGAAGATGATGGACGCATTTTTCAAAGCCATCTCCTTGACTGTTTCTCAAGTGGTTAACGAGGCATTAACCGATTTGAACTCAATTGTCAGAAGCCTCGGCCGAAGCGTTCAGACATATCCTTGCTTCCTTCATGTTTTGTCATGATGACCTGGGCAGAAAGGATTCTTCGAGGAGTTCTTGAATTTGGCAGCATGAAGATATCAGCCTGGTGGAAAAGGAGCACCTCATGAATTCTTTCATTTCATGAGCCCTTGGCAAGCTCTGTTACCACGCTTTAAAGGCCACAAAAGCAAAATTGGGTGAAATGAGAAAGATGATTGCTCCGGTTAATTTCCAGGACCTTCGAGTAGATCAATCCCCAATAGATCGTAAGAGGAGAATTTCGCGGTGTACGTAATTTCCCCAATACTCTTTGGCATCGCCTTCGAATACCCCCATTAAGGTAATTGCTCAATCATCCCCACAACAAACTCCATGACTTGTCCTGCAACAAGATCCACTCCCGATGGTGAATAGTGAATCGCATTATCCGTGAATGACTCTGGGGGAACCATATTCCAAAGGTCGAGATAGTGCCAACCCTCACTCGAAGCTTTTGCACCCAACAACTCTCGATACTCATCATATGCCCAACGTGGATAGTAAGGATTGTAGCGAATATCGCTGTTCTGACCTTGAGCAAGGAAGATGGGTTCATTCACAATGATCACGGGTATCTTTCCCGCAAGGCGGATACCAGCCTCGAGAACATCAACAGCAAGCTCTTGGGCCAACATTTCCCCAGGCTGATATTCTTGAAAAGTGACATCCGCTTTCAGTTCCACTTGCAAGGGTTCGTATACAGCAGGAACATCGTGGTCGATATATGTTGCTGCCCACATCACACCTAATAGTTGCAAACGAATTAAATCGGCTAACTCACGTCGCTGTCCTACGATCGTCTGCCCCCATAATGAACGATCGACAAATCGCTCATCATCAGGATTGATAACCAAGTTGTAGCGGCGAATAAGATCTCGCACCGATTCCGGATGGTATTGCACCAAAGGGGAGCTAAGCTGCTTTTTTATTGGCAGGGACTCCAAAGTGACAAACCAAACGATCAGATTAGGCTCGTAGCGCATTGCGACATCCAGGAGTAGAAGATCCTTCGTCACCGACATGGTCGGATAGCCAAGGTTGAGGAATCTCAATTGCTTGCCCCCGGTAGTTTTATACCCCCAGTCGTTTAACCTGGCGCTCAGAGTCTGATCCGGCCCCAGCAGGAAGCCCCAAACGGACGAGTCGCCCAGGAGCAACACGCGCATCTCATCTTCCGGTTTTACTCCCGCACTGATCTCATGCGAGGCGAACATTGCATCCAGTTGAAGAATGCTGAGGTTATAGGATTTCTCGAAGTCCTCCCCAAAGGGAAGGCGTAATCGTCCTGGAAGGAGGTGGTTGTAGAGAGAAATCCGACCAAGACATTGAACAGGATGGATCAAGGCAAAACCAAGGTTGAGGAGAACGAAGAGAAAGAAAGCCTTAACCAGGATGTTGCGCAGAAAATGTCCTGCAGACGGAACCGTTGGTATCGAGGAAGGGACTTGATCGGTCTTCATGTTCTTAAACTCCAAATAGCCTTAAGAACACCTGCCAGGCCTGGCCCACATCGGGGAGGAGGAACCAGATCCAACCCAAGGTCACAAAGTGGAAAGTCAAGACGACGCTTAATGCCTGGAACGCACGGTTGGTCATCAAGCTTTGAGTGAGCCGGTTCGCATGCGAACGTTGCCAGTCCACCCAGCGGTTATGGATGAATAGCCCGACTCCATGCCAAAGCCCCCAGAGTAAAAAATTCCATGTGATGCCATGCCACAAACCAATTAGCGCCATCGTGCTCAGCTGCCCAACGAAGACAATCACCCCCGTTGGCAGCCTCACCCTTGCGCCCCTCAGTGCTCGCGTCAATGGGTTGAAGAAATAGCCACGGAACCATTGCGCCAGGGTGATATGCCAGCTATTCCAAAAAGCGGTGATGTTAAGCTTGAGGTAAGGACGGTTGAAGTTTTCAGGTAGCTCCACACCCATGATCCGTCCTATTCCGACGGCAATATCCGTGTATCCGCTGAAGTCCAGGTACAGCCGAAAAGCATAGGCATAGAGCATGACCCATGTCCAAGCTGCTGAGGTGACTTGGCTCGCGTTGACGGAATTGAGGGCGAAGTAGGCAAGACCATCGGCTAGGACAAATTTTTTAAAGGCGCCTACCACTATGCGCTTGCCCGCATCCATCCCCGTCTTGGCTGAGAGGATAGGTGGGGTGTCCAAATCCCTTTGAAATCGCTCCACGCGATCGATTGGACCGGCGCTGAGGGCGGGGAAGAAGAGGACATAATTCATGGTATCCCGTAACGAGAGAGAGGGCAATCTCCCTTGTGCATGGTCGCGTAAAGTATGCAACAATCGAAAAGCGATATAGGAGAAGCCCAACCAGGGCAGATCAAGACTACTTGCCAAATCGGTTGATTGATTATTCAAATGACGCAAACCATGGCTGACAGCCTCTGCCAAAGTTGGGGACTTGAGCAAAATGAAACACACCAAGATGAAACCCACACCAATCTGAGCCAGAGGTAGACCCTTTTGCCTCAGCTTCGCAATGAGCAAGGTGCCGCTCGCCAAAAGGAGCATTGCGATCGTGATATCTCCTAGGGCTGGGGGGCGCGTGGGAGTGAGATAAGCTCGCCCTCCCAGATAGCGCGTTAAGCCAAGGGCGAGTATGAGTCCGGCCACCACAGTGAAAGCGATAAGGTCCTCTCGCCTGCTCTTTTCATCGCCCGAGGCAACCATTCGCCATACCAGGATGGTCAGCCCTAGCGAAAAGGTGGGAAACCAGAAGTCAAGATGACGGATCGTGGTTGCCGGCTGAAGCCAAAAGACAGCCAGGACATTCACTACCAGAATCGCCCAACTACGCCATCGACCGCGGGCAAATGCGCCGATCAAAACCGATATGAGGAGAAAAAACGCAATCGGGATCAGACCCATCAGAAACCTTGATAGATCCATTGCGGCGAGGTAGCCGCAGTCATGATGATGATCCCGATCGCCATCAGGCAAAGCAAAAGGGCAAGCAGGTTTTCACGCGTGAGCAATCGCCGAAAGATGGATCTGAGGTATCTCATTGGTAACCGCACATCCTCCAATCGCCGCCTTCCAATACCACCCGATAGAGGCGACCTTCCAACTGTAATTCCTGGTCTTCGACTCCATATGTAGCCAAGATCACCCCCTGACAGGAAACCAATTGGACATCCCCCTCTTCCGCTTCCACCGAGCAAGACACACCCTCGAGCTTGGCTTCAACTGCTTCGAATGAGGAGGCTTCCACTCTGGCCCCTTCTTCCCATTGCGCACAAGAGAGCGAAACCGCTTGAGCCCAATCCGCTTCGACGACGGCCTGCAAGTAGTTTTGCACCGCATCGGAGGGGGAGCCTCCGCCTTGACATGCAGCCAATATTCCCACCAGGGAAATGAACGCCAAAGGAATTTTCAGTTTTGGAATCATCTGATGTCCCTCCATTTTAAGATCGGTTGTTCAAGTAAAAGGAATTGAACCAAAGCCCTGCTTCAATCTAACTCGCACCGAAGAGCGTTTTCGTAATGCTGGTTGAGTTCAGGCCTCCGCATACTTTCCATCTTGAAATATCTATTAAAATTCTTCTGATACTATACACCTGCATTCGGAACGCGAGCAATATGCCCCGGCTTTCTCACCCTAGATCACCCAAGCAGGTGATTGACCTCTCCGAACCGAATAGGATACCTTAGGAGTATAAGATTCAGATCGAATTCAATTGGAGAAGAGGAAATGAAAGAGAAAAAAACTGAGCTAACCTTTACGCGGCTGATTGATGCTCCGCCGGAGGATGTCTTTTATGCCTTCGCCACCGCCCAGGGATGGCGCGATTGGATGTGCAACTCGGCACGTTTTGAAAATAGGGCCGGAGGGACCTATCAACTTTCCTGGAACAGCGGCTGGTTCGCTGCTGGTTCAATTGAAGAAATCGAACGGCCTAAACACCTTAGCCTTAAGTGGCGCGGTAAAGAGGATCCGAACTACACGGATGTCACGATCGAGCTTAAAGCTGAAGGTGATGGGACCAGAGTGGACATCCGGCATTCAGGTCTCGGGCAGGACAAGACCTGGGACCAGATCCGAGAGGAATCGAAGAAAGGTTGGGAGATAGGGCTTGAGAACCTGGAATCCATTTTTGATACAGGCATTGATCTTCGAATCTCCAGGCGGCCCTTGCTAGGGATCTTTGCAGCCGATTTTAACGAGCAAATCGCCAAGGATCTTGGCGTTCCCACCGCCAAAGGTGTCCGTATCGACCGCACCGTTGAGGGCCTTGGTGCACAGAAAGCTGGCCTTGTGTCGAGCGATGTGATTGTGGAGATGGGCGGGAAAGCCATCGCCGGGTTTGCTGATTTTGGCCGCGCATTAGAGGGAAAACAAGCCGGAGATGTCATCCCTGTCACCTTTTATCGAGGTCTCGAGAAGCATACGGTAGATATGGAGCTCTCCGGCAGGACATTTGGAGATTATCCGCTGGACCCTGCCCTCATGGCCGAGCGAATCCGCCCCGCAGATGCAGCCTTCATGAAAGACCTGCGTCATCTTCTGGAAGGGGTCACAGAAGAGGAGGCCGAGTTTTCACCGAAGCCAGAGGAGTGGTCTGTAAAAGAGATTCTGGCGCACTTGATCGATTCGGAACGTTATTCCTTGGATCACATCACAGAAGTGATGGTTGATGGTCAGAGAGAATATGCAGGAGGGGATGGTGACACACGTGCCCGACTACAGGTCCTGCTAAAGGTGACCCCAACCATCCCTGAATTGCTGGATCGATTGGTGCAGAGCAGGGAAGAGGTGGTTGCCCTCCTGACAAAGGCCGAGAAGCTTAAACACCGGAAGGGAGTCATGTGGCAATTGACTCTTGGTTTTCTCGAATACCCCAATGCACATGAACGCAACCATATGGAGCAGATTAAAGCGGCGATCGAGGCGGCGCGCAATCAGTAATTCAGACAACGAAACGCCCATATCAGGTTGAGCTATCTCTTAATAATGATCTGTATTCAACATGAGGATAGAGAAGGCGATGAGATGCTCACGCCTTCTCATTTTATCTTTCTCAAGAATGCTTCCACTTGATGAGCTTTTGGGAGCCCTAACGAATGCATTATTTTGAGGCTCTTTTCCCCCAGCTGCCGGGCTTCACTTGGCTGTTTTCGTATTAATGCAATTCGCGCAAGCCCGAAAGAAGCGATTGCAGCGATATCTCTCAGGCCAAGATCCACTGCTACTTGTAATGCCCCTTGAAAATCCGCCTCGGCCTTATTCCAATCTTGCTTAAGAAGGCGCATTTCCCCCCAATTATTCAGCACAGCAGCCTGATATCGACGATGGCCCATCTCATGCGCCCGTAATAAGGCTTCTTGAAAATAAGCATCTGCCTCCTCTATCATGTCCTGATCCCTCGAGAGCACTCCCAGATTCGTGAGCAAGAGACAGATTCCCTCCTGATGACCAATTTTCCGCGCTAGATCTAATCCCTCTCTTAAATATTTTTCTGCCTGTTCGAAATTCCCCCTGGCGGTTGCCATCGCTCCCAAGTTTGCCAGTAAGTGTGAAATCCTGACGCGATCATCGATCTCCCTGGCTAACGCCAGGCCCTGATGAAAATAACTTTCCGCCGCCTCCAGATCCCCTTGATCATTGGCCAATGTCCCAAGATTGGTCAGGAGGAAGCTCATGGTATCCTTCCGGCCAGCCCCACGAGCCAGCTCCAAGCTTTCCTGGAAGAGGGCCTCTGCTATGGAATAATCCCGCTTCCTGGCAGCCATGACACCCAAATTCACCAACACGGCTTGGATGGCTGTACGATCATCTTGTGCACGCGCCAATCGCAGGCCTTCCTGAAAATGCGCTTCGGCCTGGGAGAATCGTCCAAGGTTGAAAAGCAACACACCTAGATTGGTTAAAAGGGAGCTTTCCAAGGAAGGATCTCCAGCTTTGCGCGCATATTTCAAACCGCGACGATACAACTTCTCCGCCCGATCGTACTGCCCCTGACTGAAAACCGCGACACCCAGACCGCGCAATATTCCACTCAATCTGGCTTCGTCGCCTATCTTGAGTGCCAGAGCCAATGCTTCTTCATAATCCGCCGCTGCTCGGGCATACTCCCCTCGCCGTTGCGCTAGTTTCGCGGAATAGCTCAACAATGTAGCCAACCTGGACTTCTCCCCTAATTGTCGAACCGCCTCGATTGCCTGCTCCATGGGAATTGCGACTGCTTGATCCAATCCTTTCCAGTCCACATAGGGGAAAAAGTGCTCTATTGCGAGCGTTAATTTGGTCAGCATCCCGCATTCATCAGCGATTGTGAAGGCTGAGAAGATGTTGCTCGTTTCCGGTTCAAGCACGTCGAATTCTTTATTATGTTCCTCCACAAAGCGAACGAAATAATCGACGAAACGCTCCCGAACCTTTCCATCTTGAAGCTTCAATCCTGCATACTCTGCAATCGTTTGATGAAGGATCAACCGATCAGGCGGTCGATACTCCAGAAGACCATGATCGATGAGCCTATCCAACACGCCAATATCGGTTTGAGTAATATGCAAAGCTGCTTCTTGCGAAAAATCGTTAGGTTTTGGAGGAAAGACAGAAAGCGAATACAACGCTTCCCTCGCCTCTTCATCCAAAGCCTCATCGCTGATAGCAATCACGGCCCGTAAAGAAATTGGTGTACTGGCGGGAAGACTGGGCTGGTGATCTAGGGGAGATTGCTGCTGAGCCAAGCGCAACCGCTCCTCCGTACTCTGCAATCGAGACAAAGCTCTTTGTAGCCGATCAGGCTGGCCCATATGCGCCTCTCGCTGCAAATAACGCCCCATGAGAACAAGAGCCAACGGCAATCCACCCGCCTTTTCTACAAGCCTTTCCGCTTCCCTCTGATCGCGGGTGGTAATCTCGGGTGCGAATCGGGTTAATAGACGCAACCCGCTCCCGGGATCCAATTCGTGAAGCACCTTTACTTCTTTGCCAGCCAACTCCAAGGCGATGCGTGGCATGCGTGTTGTGAAGAAATAAGCGCAATTGGGACCACCGATTTTAAATGCCAGCCCCTCACCCGCATCCCAGACATCGTCGATGACCAAGAGCATACGCCGCATTCCAATGGCAGCATGAACGGCTTTTGCCCGTTCCTCGAGCAGAATGAACTTGGCGAGTTCCTCCGTAGCTAGACCCAATGCACTCCACCACAAGCCTATATGGGCAAATACATCCGGTTGACGTCCCAATCCTGCCCACAGCACTCCATCCTGGAAGTGATTCAATATCTCCGTATCATTCGCCAGATCAATAGCCAATGCGGTTTTCCCCGCGCCCGGCAGACCATAGATGGCGATCATTTTTGAGCCATGCGAATCGAGCAACTGCTCTTTGAGGTTTTGCAGGATGGCCTCACGCCCTACAAGATCATAGGGGGGACAGGGTGGGGCAAGAAAGGGAACTCGCCGCTCCTCGAAATTGGCAGGGCGTTTTTGATCCGTCATACTCAATGTTTCGGTTTGGATATTCTCCCACTGACGAAGATGGTCAATGAGAGCCTCAAAGGCTTTTGCCTGTTCATGGTTATAGGTACTGCGCGCAATGTTCAATTGCTCACAAAGGAAATCCGGACTGCGCCCATGCAGGAATTGCTCTCGTAAAATTAGATATGCCCGCCAGCGCTTTTCTGAATAATCCTGGGCACCTTCCTTGGGTTTCAAACCTTCAATCGCATTCAGCAGAACCTGACGTAAGGCAATTCCATAGCCAATGGCCGTGTCTCGATAGCCTGCCGCATTCCGATGAGCCTCCACGATATTCAGCCGCGCCAAGGGAAGCGCGCCTAATTGCTGGGAATGATCCCAACTTTTCAATGCGGTGCGGAGAGATTTTCGATCGATCCGATCCGCGGTCTCACAATCCAATCTGTCCAAAATAGGCACTTTCTCGGCAGTTTCGTATCTGCCTCTATTGTAGGCTGTAAAAAGAAGCAGCCCACTCCATTAAACAACAGGCTCTCCGCTGCTGCAATCCGTTTTGCCTAAGAAAGGTGGTTTCAATGTATGCAGCCATTCGCAATTTACTCATCTTCGTCACGACGCTGGGGGGCTTGATCCTGATTCACGAACTTGGCCACTTGGTCGCAGCTCTTTTGGGAGGCGTGAAGGTTAAAGAAATCGGATTGGGACTGCCGCCTCGGATCCGCCGGATAACTTCGATCCGTAACACCGACGTCACATTGAATTGGATTCCATTGGGCGGTTTCGTCCGCTTAAAAGGGGAATTTGACGCCTTTGCACCCGATAGCCTGCTGAGCCGACCAGCCCGCACCAGGCTGGCGATATTCCTAGCCGGACCCTTGAGCAACTTGCTGATTGGGTATCTGCTTCTCACTCTTACTTTCATCGCTGGGTGGCCTGATCGGGTCCGCATTCTTGAAGTCAGCAACCCCTCCCCAGCCTACAGCGCCGGTCTGCGTTCTGGAGATGTCGTCGTGCGGGCAAATGATACTCTGATCACCGAGAGTACCCATCTACGCGAAGCGATCCATGCTTCGCTTGGGAAGCCGGTAATTTTGGAAGTTCTGCGAGAAGGGAAACCCTTCACAACGACCCTCACGCCACGCAGGGCATGGCCAGAGGGGCAAGGTCCGGCAGGCTTCATAAGTTCCATGGAGGTCGTGCAATACCCCCTCCCGAGCGCGATCCAACGCGCAGGTGAGAAGATGCTTTTCCAAATTCGGGAGTTTGCGCTCCTGCCAGCGCGACTGCTCCGGGGGCAAATAGAGCCGGAACAGGTCCGCTTCGCCAGTCCTCTAGGGTTGAAGCAGATGAGTGATCAGGTGGTTGAAAATGCCCTCGTCTGGGAAGCATACTTCCCTCTGCTCAACTGGGCAGCTGTACTCAGCATCGCTCTTGGATTGACGAATCTCCTGCCACTGCCCGCCCTTGATGGAGGTCGTATCCTTTTTGTCCTTATCGAAGTCATACGCGGGAAAGCAATTGACATCAAACTCGAGAAGATCGTCCATGCAGCCGGGATGATGGCGTTGTTCGGGTTGATGTTCGCTCTGTTGATCCATGACATCGTCGAGCCTTTATTCTAATAGCACGAGATTCTTCAAAGAAAGGAGGTGATCGAGATGCTGTACTATGTCAAAGAAAAGGGACAAGGGCTAGTGGAATATGCATTGATTTTGGTCCTCGTGGCCGTCGTTGTCATTGCCATTTTATCTCTCCTAGGCCCTGCCATTGGGAACGTTTTCTCCGCCATCCTTGTAAGCATCCAAGGCGTCCCATAGAGCACCCACTCTTTCATCCTCCCGGAGGTTGTCAACCTCCGGGAGGCATGTCCCACTGGCATTAAGGTCCATTGTGCCCTCTTAGGAAGAGGAATCCCGCATAAGGGGCTTTTGCATGCTCCCACAATCGGATAACAAGGCTCGCTGACTTCCGGTCGCGTTGGAGGAAGAGGGGATGCCGCAATGGTAACCTACACCGCCTATGGCTGGATGCGATCATCATCTATAATAATCGGCCAATCTATAGGCCAACACATCCCAGATGAGAATGAAATATCCCTTTCGTATCTTTTTCTTTCACACAGCGTTTCTCGGAATTTTCCTATTTTTGCTCGGTGGCTGTCGTCCCTCACAACCCAATTCGACCCTCCCTGCTGAGGTTCGCTCACCGCAGCAGGCCATCCCTTTCGCCCAGAGTACACAACCCCCTTCGACAACGGCCGCCCGCGCGAATCCTGAGGCCACCATTTCGCCGACAGTCGAGGCCGGATCTGCGATCCTCAACCAAAGCTCGCCTACGCCTGGTCGGGAGTTCTCTTGGACTGCAACACCCGACGTACGCATGTCACCGCAATATTGGCGTCAATATCCGGTTATCCCCTCACTTAGCGCCAGAGCGAAAGAAATCCTTTCCAAAGGAATTTCCAATGGCAATAATATCCATGTCTTTTCTATCATTGGTGATTGCCAAAGCATGCCTCCGGTCTTCATGGGCATATTCAACCAGCCAGGCAGTTATCAACTAAACGAGGATGCCTTATATTTGAAGGAAACCGTTGAACACTTCGCTGGATCTTTTGCGCTGGAGCGAGTCACTGTGCAAAACGGATTCAGCGTGGCAACTGTTTTCTCACCGCTATGGACAAACCGCGATGATTGCCTCTCGAACGAGACGCCCTTGGAATGCGAATTTCGGACGCATAATCCGATCGTGGTTTTCATCAATCTGGGGACCAACTGGCAGCTTGCGGGCAGCTTGAGCCATGATGACTACCTGGGAAGAATCGTCGAGTTCGCCATTGATCGTGGCGTCCTCCCCATCTTATCCACCAAGGCCGATAATATTGAGGGCGATCATTCCATCAACGAGGGCATTGCCCAAGTCGCTTATGACTATGATATCCCCCTGTGGAATTTCTGGCGAGCGGTTCAGAACCTGGATCATCACGGGCTTGCCGATAATCGGGATGGCAACTATCTTAGCATCGAAGCCTGGAATGTGCGCAGCTATTCAGGATTACAGATGCTCCATTCGATTCTGATCGAAATAAAACCGCTGCTCAGCCCTTCGTCAGAATGAATCTCCTCCCTGCCCAAATCCATAAAAGGGCTTCCTCTGCAGCAACCCCTGACGAAAACAGCAAGGTGGAGATCGGCTGCAGCTATTCTATGCGAGCCAGTCTTCCATGCTGAATAACCGGGTTGCTGGCAGACAGCAATATGATACACTCCGGCCTGTTGTTTGGAACTCAGGGATAGGAATGCATCGATGAAACGTCTCATCCGATTCTGTCTTCCGGCGTTGGCATTGATAAGCGTGCTCATCATTTGGAGATGGAAGGTCCATTCCGAGAGAATAAGCACGATGCAACCTACAGTCCTCGCGACCACTGCTTTCCCCTTTGACGTACCTCCATCTGAACCTTTCACGCCTTCCCTGACGCCCAATGAGGCAGGACCATTCCCCTCGCCCAACCCACAAGAAACTCCGAAAGTCGAAACCATCTATAAGGTCTTGGCAGGGGACACACTATGGGACATCGCCATGCAGTTCGGTCTGACCATCGACGCCATCATTCGCGCCAACCCCAATCTCAATGCGGCCGGCTTGATCTTCCCTGGCGACGAGCTGCTCATCCCCACCTCAACAGAAACTATCGATAACAACAATGTAGAAACCTGGCCTACCAATGCACGCGTTTCTGCCGATGGCGGGGGGTTGAGGCTGCGCCTTGGTCCGGGTTTTGATTATGAAATTATCCTCGAATTGGCCGCGCTGACGCCATTAACCATCGTTGGAAGGATCACAGATAATTCTTGGCTGCAAGTCAGGACTCCCTATCAGGATCAGGGCTGGGTTTCTTCCGAATGGGTTGACATTTTTGTGGACCTGGACGAGGTTCCCGTTTTAATCGCAAATCTTGCCTCGCCCGAGCCCACTACCATTTCGGCCAGCGCGACCCTCGTCATCCCTTCCCCCCCACCTCTTGAAGCCTACAAATATATCTCTGGCATCACAGAACGTTCCCGCCAGATATTTCAGCAGGGACAAAGCCTGGGGAATCGCCCCGACATTTTCTCCAAGGTGGGCGATAGCATTACCGTATCCTCGGCCTTCCTGAATCCTATCGGAACCGGACAATGCAATTTACACCAATATGATTATTTGCAGCCTTTGATCGATCACTTCTCTGTCTCATGGGCTCGTACGCATAACTCCTTTGCCAATGTCAGCCTGGCCGCCAAAATCGGTTGGTCTGCCCAGGCATTAAACATGGAGGAGCTGGCCGATCGAGAATATTGCAGCGAGGCCGAGACGCCTTTGGAGTGTGAATACCGCTGGGTAAAACCCTCCATCGCTCTCATCATGCTGGGCACCAATAACGTACCCAGCACTCCCGTAAACAGCTTTGAATCAGCCATGCGAGAAATCATTCAAACCACGATCGATCACGGCGTCATCCCAATTCTGAGTACAATCCCACCCATGCACCTTCCCAAGGCAGCCGGTAGGGTCGAGTTGCTGAACGGCGTCATCATCGATCTCGCCCAAGAGTATGATATCCCCTTGTGGGATTACTGGGCAGCACTTCAAGGGCTTCCCGAGGAAGGTCTTGGGAGCGACGGTATTCATCCCTCGCTTGCAGCATATGGACACAACGCTGATTTCACCTCGCCCTATTTGCAATCGGGGATGCCGGTTCGCAATCTTACCGCCTTGCAGGCCTTGGATGCCGTCTGGCGGACCATCATCCAAGGACAGTAGCGTTGCGCGGTTCTCGATCGGACCCAATGATTTATACGAATCAAAGTTGCATTACAGGCATCCTTCGTCTCTGCCCTCCTCAGGCCAGCACAAGCAACAATGTCATTCCGAGCGCAGT
>CAYGXU010000006.1:35375-52489 GCA_964353875.1 uncultured Anaerolineaceae bacterium
ATCCAATCCATGCCTCATCTCAGGCATCCTTCGTCGCTGCGCTTCTCAGGATGACCTCTTTCGCCAGAGCCCCGGGTTTTACATCTAGGCTGGAAGCGACTACAATACCCCTGAAGCAAAATCGATTTCTTGAGTTGGCAAGCGATCAACCAATGAGAAATAAATCTCAAACCGGTCGCCGGGAGAGCATCGCGGAATCCTACCCATAAATTCTCGCATGTGATCCGCCATATTCCACATTATTAGGATGACCCTCATGACAGCCTATACTGACCTTAACACCCCCGAACGCCTGCTCTTAGGTCCAGGACCCAGCATGGTCCACCCGCGTGTGTATCATGCTTTGGCCCATCCCGTGCTGGGACACATGGACCCACGCTTCCTGCAAGCCATGAATGAAATCCAGGAGATGCTGCGCCAGGTTTTTCAAACACACAATCACCTGACCATCCCTGTCGCCGGTACGGGCAGCGCCGGGATGGAAGCTGCCCTGTGCAACCTGATCGAACCTGGCGATCGCGTCTTGATCTGTGTCAACGGCTATTTCGGCGAGCGGATGGTCGATATGGCCACTCGTTACGGCGCTGAAGTGGCAAGAATCGATCGTCCTTGGGGAGAGGCTTTCAGTCTGGAAGAGATAAAGACCGCCCTGAAGAAGCAACCGGCCAAATTGGTGGCGCTTGTCCACGCTGAAACCTCCACCGGCGTGCTCCAACCCGTGGAAGACCTCGCCGACGCCGTGCACAAGCACGGCGGATTGCTGCTCATTGATTGCGTCACCTCCCTTGGAGGCGTGCCAGTCAAGATCGATGAGTGGGGGGTGGATGCTGCCTACAGCGGCAGCCAGAAGGCCCTTTCGTGCCCGCCCGGCCTGGCGCCGCTTACCTTCGGCGAGCGCGCGATCGACGCGCTCCACCAGCGCAAAACCAAAGTCGCCAATTGGTACCTGGACTTAAGCCTGATCGAAAAATACTGGGGGGATGAGCGCACATACCACCACACCGCTCCCGTCTCTATGAATTTTGCCTTGCGGGAGGGGTTGCGCCTTGTGCTGGAGGAAGGATTGGAAGCGCGCTTCTCCCGCCATAGGGAAAACGCCGAATTCCTCTGGCAATCCCTGGAGGGGATGGGGTTGGAATGTCATGTCGAAAAAACGATCCGGCTACCTACTCTGACCTCGGTCCGCGTACCGCCAGGCGTGGATGAATTAGAAGTGCGTAAGCGCTTATTGAATGAGTACAACATCGAGATCGCCGGCGGATTGGGGACTCTGAAGGGCAAGATCTGGCGCATCGGACTGATGGGCTACTCCTCCAGCCGCTGGAATGTAGTGACATTCATCGGAGCGCTGCGCGAAATACTCTTGTAGAAACCTATTGCACCTCAGTTCTTTCAACAGGCCGATCGGGATTCCCAGCCGATCGGCCGACGATTTTCCCTGCCTCGTCCCCCCTCTTCCCCCCATTTGCGCCACCAAAAGCTCATTCGGGGCAAGTCCAGAGCCTTGAGTGACCCCAATGGGGGACAGAGGGAGGTCATGGGCGAATCGGAACCAAAGACGACTTGCCTGAGACAAACTCCTTGGCGTTATTTCGGATCTGTAACGCGCTTGCCACAGACTTGCAACATCATCCTGTTATCCTTAGTTACGATGTAGGAATTCGGTAAAGCGGATTGTATATGCCCAGCTATGCCAGCCATTTGGCTAATCACAGAATCCAATCCCTGAGAGAAGACCAACTCCAAAATGGCGCATTTCTCATACATGCATATACTTCTTTCCGAATCCATGAGGAACATCTGGTCTCACACTTGTCGAATACGCTCAATCCCACTGCGGAGGTTACGAGATGAACTCACTCAAGAAAACCGCAATGAAACGCCCGCTATGGGCAATCACCTTGCTTCTGATCCTCGGTCCTTTATCGGCATGTGCTCAAGAGACAACGAGCCCGGCACAGTCTTTAGGTACATCATCCCCATCAGCGACCGCCACGCCGAAACCTTCGGAGACTGGTACGCTCTTGGCCGCCACATTGACGAAATTGCCCACCATGACTCTGTTGCCCACTAGCACAACGGCTGCTCCGGCAGCTGTCGTTTCAACCCCCTACCCCCTCCAGACCCTGACGCTGGGCACGCCCGGGCCAGGGGTGCCGTTGGCGGAGGAAGCGATATCACTCAGCAATGTCGACCTGGTGCGCCAGCAGGCGCGCCTCGGCAAGGGGGTCATCACTGACAGTTCTTACGCGCCGATTGCCAACCTGCTGGCTGTGGCAACTTCACTGGGCGTCTGTGTGTACGATGGCAGGACGCTGGCAGAAGTGCGCTGTATTGACACCGGAGGCTGGACATTCTCAGTGGCTATTTCATCCGACGGACATACCCTGGCGGCCAGCACGATAGATGGCATCCGCCTGTGGCACGTGGATGATGGCGCTTCACTGCTTGAGTTGAAAGCCGCAGGATACAGCGATGTGGCTCGTCTGCTGGCTTTCTCCCCGGATGGAAAAACGGTGGCATCGGTAATCCCTGGAGCGGGATTTGTGAACCTCTGGCGTGTGAAGGATGGTGTATTGCTCCAGACTTTGAAAGGTGAGGTACAGGGATATGGCAGTCCGGAGATTATGCGTCTGGCCTTCTCAACCGATGGAAAAACATTGGCCGCTCTGGCTGGAACAGTTGATCAAAGCCTGATGTGGTGGCGGATGACCGATGGTGTTCTGATCAACACCGTGGACATGGTCACGGACTTCGCTTTTTCAGCCAATGGACAGATTGTTGCATCCGTAGAAGAGAACGCTATTCAATTATGGCAAGCGGTCGATGGCCAATTCATTGGCGTGTTGGAAGGCCCTATGAATGGGGAGATCGAAGCTTTGGCTTTCTCAGCAGATGGGAAGACCCTCGCTGCTGCGACGGATAGCATCTTTCTTTGGAGTCTAGAAGACAGGAAGTTGCTACGCACATTGGATGGTTTCGACGAGCCCATCAATGCGCTTGCCTTTGCACCCAATGGAAGGACGCTAGCCTCGGGCTCGTTGAATAACGCTGTGGTAAGGATTTGGCAAGTGAACAGCGGTGCTTTACTTATCACAAGTCAAGGAGCGATCCCCTCAGGCAGAAACCCTGGAAATATCCCTGGTTATATCAACCAACTCTGGTGGACATCCAACGACGTTTTGCTTCAGGAGCTGAGTGAAGAAAGCGGTATCGATTGGATGCTTGGATTGGCCCTCCCCGGTTTGTATGGTGAGTTTATCAAGCCATTTAATCGAACGGCGCGCCTGTTGCTGGTTTCTGACGGAACACAGCTCCATTCTTTGGAGGATCATGTGGGTGCAGCGGAGACTCTGGCTTTTTCGCCCAACGGTCAAATCTTGGCTTCCGGCTTCAGCGATGGGACAATCCGCTTCTGGCGGGTTGGGGATTTCGCTCCCCTACGATCAATACATCAGGGAAGTGAAGTCACCAGCTTGGGCTTCTCCCAGGACTCCCAATACCTGGCTTCAAGTGGCCGCGATGGCGGCATCCGACTCTGGCGAATCAGCGATGGTGCCCTGGTATACAGATTGGAGCAGCCCGATGGCCTCATGTGCAGCCTCGCTTTCTCGCCTGACGGCCAAGTCCTGGCAACAGCGGGAACGAAAGTACAGCTTTGGAACGCGTCGGATGGCACATTGATCCGCACCCTGGAAAAATGGGAAGGTTTCACCTACAACGTGGAGGTCGATTTTTCGTCAGATGGAAAAACCTTGGCCGCCTCCGCAGATGGCATGCTCAGGGTCTGGCGTGTCATAGACGGCGCAGTATTGTGGAAAGCCGGGAGTGACGAATCCTTCGCTTCGCCAATTGATTTTGCGCCGGATGGCACAACCCTTGCCGTCGGCTTCATGTCTGATCCTTCGCTCTCCAATAAGAATCTAAATGGGTATATACGAGACACAACAGATGGCAGGATATTATTCTCGCTGGCGACTGAAGAGGATATTTGGAGTAAAGTCAATAGCTTGGCATTCTCACCCGATGGGCACTTGCTGGCGAGCTATGGAGAACAAAACCATGACATAGTCGTGCGTCTGTGGAACGCCCAGGATGGAACCAGCCTTCGCTCTATGGAGGGTCATCGCAGCATTTACGGCGGTATTGAGGAATCACTAGGTGGAATCGGCGGCTATTCGGGTGGAATGGGAATATCCCATGAAGGTGCCGTGAGCTTTTCGCCGGATGGCCTCTGGCTGGCTTCCGCCTCCGCCGATGGCACCGTCATCATTTGGGCGGTTATCCCACCCGAAAAGTCGACGCAAATGGTAAGTGATACGGGAGATGTCTCCTGCGCGCTGAGGCGAAATCAATTGGTTCATCTCTCGGGTGACGCCAATTTATGGTCCACGCCGGATGCATCCAAGGCCTCCATCGTATCCACGGCCACAGGGGATGCCATCTGGATTATTCGCAGCGGGCCCAAGTGGGGCAAGATCACTGCCGAGATCAATGGCTGGTGGTGGGAAGTGAGCCAATCAGCGGATGGGCCAAGCGATGGATGGGTCTGGGAAGGGCGGATCCAAGAATGTCAATAAGATCGCTTATACAATGATCGTGAGGATGCTGCACAAGAGGCTTCTATGAGAGGGGCGCATGCGCGAGCGGTTACATGGAGCCGGCGAATGCCTCCGCCGTTGAAGTCCCAAGATTATCGCCCTGCGTGCTTACACACTATGAGATCTGGTCTTCCCTGGATTGATCTTCGATTGCCCCTATAAATTTTCTCGGATCGTCTCTAAAAGCTCATCCTGGGAAACGGGCTTGGTCAGGTAAGCATTCGCGCCAGCTGCCAAACCTGCCTTAATATCCTGAGGAGAGTCCAGGTTAGAGACAATGACAACCGGCAGATCCTGCAGCTTCAGATCGCCACGTATGCGCTCGCATAAATCCAGCCCCGAGGAGTCGCGTAGGACCACATCCAGGAGGACAAGGTCCGGCCTGGCTTTCTCGAGCGCCTTGATTGCTGAGGCGATCGAATAGGCGACCACCACGCGGTATCCCTCGATCTCCAGCACGATGCGGTACATCTCCACCGTGCCTGGTTCGTCCTCAACGATTAAAATCGTGGGCTCTGCCATTCCACGTTCTCTCCATCCAACGTTGAAATGAAAGTATAACGCCTGCCAGGTTTAAAGATATAGTAGACAAGCGTACGAATATCCCCTTGACGTTGACCGTAAAGGAGAGGGTAAATACTCTTTTGATTTACTCGCTCTTTTCGGTAGAATCTTCTCTGTCCCCATAGCTCAAATAAGGAGGGATCCGTGCCCAAGTATATTGCAGCCATCGACCAGGGAACGACCAGCACACGCTTCATGATCTTCAACCATGGCGGAGAAGTGATTACTTCCCACCAAATAGAACATGAGCAAATCTACCCTCTCCCAGGATGGGTCGAACACAATCCACTGGAGATCTGGGAGAACACCCAGGCTGCCATCAAGGGAGCGTTGGAAAAAGGGAAAATTTCGCCCTCCAACCTTGCTGCCATTGGAATCACCAATCAACGCGAAACCACCTTGGTCTGGAATCGAACGAGTGGCCTACCTTACCATAATGCCATCGTCTGGCAGGACACGCGCACAGATCAAATCTGTAACGCGCTTGCTCGGGATGGCGGCCAGGACCGCTTTCGGGCGCAGGTCGGATTGCCCTTAGCGACCTACTTCTCCGGCCCGAAGATTCGCTGGCTTTTGGACAGCATCGATGGCCTGCGAGGCGAAGCCGAACGCGGCCAGGCGCTCTTCGGGAACATCGACACCTGGCTCATCTGGAATCTCACCGGCGGCACGAAGGGAGGAGCACACATCACCGATGTGACCAACGCCAGCCGAACAATGCTCATGAATCTGCACACCCTGGAGTGGGACGACTCGATCCTTGAAGCGATGGGCATCCCCCGGCAGATGCTGCCGGAAATCCGCCCTTCGAGTGATTCCCGGCTTTACGGCACAGCCCTGATCGATGACATCGATGTTCCAGTTTGCGGCGACTTGGGCGATCAACAGGCGGCGTTGTACGGCCAGACCTGCTTCAGCCCAGGCGAAGCCAAGAACACTTATGGCACCGGTTGCTTTATGCTGCTTAATACCGGGAAAGAAATCGTCCCTTCCCAAAGCGGTCTGCTGACAACCGTCGCCTATCAAATTGGTGATGACCAGGCTGTCTACGCCCTCGAAGGTTCGATCGCCATCACGGGTGCGCTGGTGCAGTGGTTGCGAGACAACCTGGGCATCATCGAACAATCCTCCGATGTGGAGGCATTAGCGAAAAGCGTGCCAGACAACGGGGGCATATACTTCGTACCGGCATTCTCCGGCCTCTTCGCCCCGCACTGGCGCAGTGACGCACGCGGCGTGATCGCCGGGCTGACGCGATACGTCCATAAAGGCCATATCGCCCGCGCCGCACTCGAAGCCACCGCCTACCAGACCTTGGAGGTGCTCGAGGCCATGCGCAAGGACTCCGCCGTCGACCTCAAGGCGCTCAAAGTCGATGGTGGGATGGTAGGAAACGAATTGCTGATGCAATTTCAGGCCAATATGCTCGATGTTCCAGTAGTCCGTCCGAAAGTAAGCGAGACAACCTCTCTTGGGGCTGCGTATGCCGCTGGAATGGCAGTCGGTTTCTGGGACAGCGAGGAAGAACTACGTTCCAATTGGGGGATCGACAAGCAATGGCAACCCCAAATGAGCGCCCAGGAGCGCGCTCGTCTTTACAACGGTTGGCGCAAAGCGGTTGAACGCTCGCTCGGATGGGTGGAGTAGCGCAATGACAAAAAGAGAAGATGCACTAGATATCATCCGCAAGAACCCCGAGGTCTCGGTCTTAATCATCGGCGCGGGGATCAACGGGATCGGGACATTTCGCGATCTGGCTTTGCAGGGCGTGGACGTGCTTATGGTCGACCGCGGCGATTTTTGCTCCGGCGCCAGCGCCGCCTCCTCCCACATGGTCCATGGCGGGATCCGTTATCTAGAGAATGGGGAATTCCGCCTGGTGCGAGAGGCGGTGCGCGAGCGTAACCGATTGATCGAAAATGCTCCCCATTATGTCAAACCCTTGCCTACGACCTTCCCCATTTTCAAGTGGTTTTCAGGATTATTCAACGCTCCATTGAAATTCCTGGGTTTATTGGACCGGCCATCCGAACGGGGAGCCGTGGTGATCAAGATCGGCATGAGCCTCTATGATGCCTACACGGGTTCGCAACGGTCTGTTCCCCGACACACTTTCCGTTCGCATCGCAAGTCGCTCGAGATGTTCTCTAAGCTTAACCCCGAAATCGTCTTCACTGCCACCTACTACGACGCTGCTATGCCCATACCGGAACGCATTTGTATGGATCTGATCTTCGACGCCGAAACAGCATCCGAGCGAGCCTGGGCTCTCAATTACATGCCCGTCATCGCCGCCGAGAAGGATCATGTCACCCTGCGTGATGAGGTCAGTGGCGAAACTTTCCGCGTGAATCCGAGAATCGTCGTCAATGCCGCCGGTCCCTGGATCGATTTCGTCAACCGGGCGATGGGCAAGGAGACGCGTCTCATCGGCGGTACAAAAGGCTCCCATCTGGTCCTGAATCACCCGGAACTGCGTACCGCTATCGGCGATCATGAATTTTTCTTCGAAAATAAGGACGGGCGCATCGTCTTGATTTTCCCTCTCCTAGATCGTGTGCTCGTTGGCACCTCCGACATGCGCATCGATGACCCCGATCAAGCTCAGTGCACCGAGGAGGAGATAGATTACTTCCTGGCAATGATTAAGCGGGTGTTCCCCGCAATCCATGTTGATCGATCCCATATTGTCTATCGCTTCTCGGGCGTGCGTCCCCTCCCTGCAAGTAAATCCTCCCTTGCCGGACAAATCAGTCGCGATCACAGTATCGAGTCAGTTGAAGCCTCCCCTGGATTGGATTTTGCAATTTTTTGTCTGGTCGGCGGAAAGTGGACCTCTTTTCGCGCTCTTGCCCAGCAGGCGACGGATGTTGTTCTTGCGCGCCTCGGGCTTCCCCGTAAATTAAGCACAGCCCACATCCCCATCGGTGGTGGAAAGGATTATCCCAAGTCTGAACCCGAACAAAATCGATGGCTATGCGAAGTGAATCATCAGAACGGTCTCGAATTGGATCGCCTTCAGACCCTCTTCGAGCGCTACGGCACGCGCGCCGAGCACATCGCCGGCTTTATCGCCTCAGAATCCGACCAGCCCCTGCAGCATCAGCCCGATTTCAGCCAGCGCGAGATCCTTTACCTCGTCCAGCACGAAATGATCCTTCACCTCGGCGACCTGGTGCGGCGGCGCTCAAATCTGGCCAAGTTGGGCCGGCTCACGCCGGAGTTGCTGCAAGAATTGGCGCAAATCGTGGGTAAGGCATTGGGCTGGTCATCCGATAAGATGAAGGATGAACTAGAACGCTGCCTTTATGTCATGAAGGGTTAGCCAGCCCTTTCTGCTGCTGAGCATTCGTCTTTATCGCCGAAGGAATCCTGCTCTCGCTTAATAAAACCCTGCCACCGCGCTATCCACCACCCTCATAAAGGAAAGGTGACTCCTTTAGGCAGGAAATTGCCCCTGCCATCTTACATGGGATCTTTGATCGATTCCCCGAAGAAATTTCCGCACAATTATGATCCATAAGGTAGAATTATTATAGAGGCACCCGAAGTAACTATTTCCCAATGCCCCTTTATGGAGGCCATCGTGGCTAGAATTAATTCTTCTGAAATCACCCCAGAGCAAGTCTACCTCTCGCGGCGGAATTTTCTTAGAGGCGCAGGATTGCTGACCGCCGGCTCCCTTTGGCTGGCAGCATGTGGTGGAAAAGAAACTTTCATTTCGTCACCTACCGCTGGCGAGACGTCCACCTCATCGCCACCCATGGGCAGTCCAACATCTCAGGTTGAGGGAATCATAGATGAATTAGGCGATCCCTTGAATACATTCGATGAGATCATCAACTTCAACAACTACTACGAATTCACGACGGACAAGACCAGGGTAGCCCGCCTGGCAAGCGAGTTTAAAGCCTCTCCCTGGACCGTCCAGGTTGGGGGGCTGGTCCACAATCCGAAGACCTACGACATCGACGACCTGCGCAACAAGTTCACTTTGGAAGAACGGATCTATCGCATGCGCTGTGTGGAGGGATGGTCGATGGTCATTCCCTGGCTTGGCTTCCCGTTGGGTTCTCTCTTGAAAGAAGTCGAGCCGATGGGCGATGCTCGATATGTACGCTTTGAAACCCTCTACGATCCCGAGCAGATGCCCGGGCAGAAGAGCGGCCGCTATCCATGGCCCTATGCTGAAGGTCTCCGTTTGGATGAAGCCATGCACGACCTGACCATTCTGTCCACAGGCCTGTATGGCCAGGAATTGCTCCCCCAGAGCGGGGCGCCGATACGGCTTGTCGTGCCCTGGAAGTACGGTTTCAAGAGCATCAAGTCGATCGTTAAAATCGACCTTGAGGCAGAACAGCCTACATCTCTCTGGATGGACCTGGCTCCGACTGAATATGGTTTTTATGCCAATGTCAATCCGGATGTCCCCCACCCCCGTTGGTCGCAAGCCAGCGAGCGACGCATCGGCGAGACAAGCAGGCGTCCAACGCTTCTCTTCAATGGGTATGCTGACGAAGTTGCCGATCTGTATGCAGGAATGGATTTAAAGGAAAATTATTAAATGAAGTGGGTCAAGCGCCATTGGCTCCTGCTTTTGTCGCATGCAGGAGCCATCCTCCCCATGATCGTCTTAGGTTGGGACTGGTTTACAGGCGGTCTCACGGTTAACCCGGTCCAGGCAGCTACCTTGCGGACGGGCAAGACGGCGCTGATCTTGCTCGTGCTTTCCCTGGCCTGTACGCCACTGAACACGCTCCTCGGATTTCAGCAATTCCTACCCCTTCGGAAATGGTTGGGGCTGTATGCCTTCTTGTATGTTGGTGTTCATTTCTTCATCTTTGCCGGTCTGGATTATGGATTCAACTTGAATCTCCTCAAAGACGCCATCTTCGAGAAACGCTATGCGATTGCCGGTTTCGCGGCCGGACTGATCTTGCTGCCACTTGCCCTCACCTCAACGCAAGGTTGGAAGCGGCGCCTGGGGAAGTGGTGGAAGCGTCTGCACCGATTGGTTTACCTGGCGGGTGTCCTGGCGGTGGTGCACTACCTGTGGTTGGTGAAATCCGACATCCGCCAGCCCCTCATCTTCGCAAGCATTGTCATCTTGCTGCTTTTCTTACGCGCCCCTTTCATTCGACGGGCCGCGACTCGACTCCGCGGATACTCATAATAGGCTATCCGATAATGACACCAATTGGCTTCCCCCTGCGCGACTGGCGATGAAACTTGAATCGCTGTACAAATAGCAGCCATAATATGGGGCATGCTTGTCAGCAGGACGGACGCAAGGGCATGCCCAGCGCCATTTTTGATACCCAATGGCCAGATAAATGATGATAATAATGAAAATGTGCTCCTTTTGCGAATCCCGCGAATGGGATAGAGAATGCCAGGAAGCCGGGAGGGCTACATTGAAGCGCAACAGGCGCATCTTGATCTTTCTGTTGCTCGTCCTTTTCTCCTGTAAAGGACCGGGAGCGACCGATGAAACTCAATGGGAGACCGCCACTGTAGCGAGCGAGCCAAGCGCATCCCTGAGCTCCGCTTCAGCCACGATCTCGGCATCCGACACATCCCCGCCATCTGACACGGCTCCTCCATCCAAGACACCGGCAGGGACCCCAACTCCGGATCTTCGCCTCCCGGCTGAACAGTGGCAAAGCTGGCCCATCGTCCCCGAACGGGTGAGCGACAGAATGCGAGCTGTTTATTTCAATGGCTTGGCGGCTGGCAATAACCCACAGGCCTTCTCCAAAGTCGGGGACTGCCAGAATATCCCCAACGCCTTTCTGGGCTTGTACGATAAGCCCGGCCGTTACACGCTCGATTCGGATGCTGCCTATCTGCAGGAGACGATCGAACACTTCCAGGGCTCGTTCTGGCGCGAAAGCCAGGCCGTGCGCGGCGGATTCAACGTCGCTTCCGTGCTCTCACCCCTATGGGCAGACCTGGAGCATTGCCGGCAAGGAGAGACCCCCTTGGACTGCGAGCTGCGGCTGCACCGTCCGAGCATCGTGTTCATCAGCATGGAGACTTGGTTCAAGGGTCGAACCCCAGAGGTCTATGAGGGATATTTGCGGCAAATTGTGGATCGTGTGATCGAATATGGCGCTGTCCCGATCCTGGCGACCAAGGCGGACAACACCGAGGGCGACCATGGGATCAATGGCGTCATCGCCCGATTAGCTTATGATTACGACTTGCCCTTGTGGAATTTCTGGCTGGCGGTGCAGCCGCTCCCAGATCACGGCATCGACTGGGAGCGTGACTCAACCGGATTCCACATTCTGTATGAGGCCTGGAGCGTGCGCAGCTACACCGCGCTGCAATCCCTGGACCAAGTCTGGCGCCAGCTAAACGCACAATTGACGGAAGAGGTGCATACTGCCACCCCTAAGCCTTCTGCATATGTCGAGCCCACGCCGCCTGCAATCACCCCAATCAGCGGCCCCTCGGAGGGCTTGATTCTCAGCTTCGCAGAACAGGTGGATTGGGAAGTGGTGGATTCGGGTCTTTTCCTATTTCGGCCAGAGGAAGGCCGTTTCGATCGACTGACGGACGCAGGCTACCGTTTGCAGGATGCATCCCCTGATGGGAGGCATCTGCTAGTCAACAAAGATCGCAACCTATTTGTCATGGACATGATCTCTCTTGAGGCGCTGTTGCTCAATCAGGATTTCTTTGCAGCTGCACAGCCGGGCGCCTATTGGCAGGAGGGGTCTGAACGAGTCTTTTTTATCGCTTCTTCCGGCGGTGATAACTCGATTATGTCTTGCCATGCCGATGGCAGTGACCAGCAGCGGATTTCAGCGCCCGAGCCAACCCCGATTGACCTTATTCCTACAGGTGCAGCGGATAAGATCTATTGGATGGCGGGAGATTGCTCCTCCATGGATGATTGCATTCCAATGGGATTGTATTGGATTTCCAGCCACGGCCTCGAAATGGGGGAGTTGGCCGGGGTGGGTTCCCTCAGGGGCGCCAAGAATGATACAACCATAGCGTACACACAGCAACGCCAAGATAGCACGCTCCTCAAGATCTGTGCGGGAGGGGATGACGCCGACATCCTCGTGCGGACGACCGCGAACACCCTTCTTGATTACGCCCTCTCGCCGGATGGAAGCCGCCTTGCCGCCATTGAAGTCGTGCAAAGCGCGTACTCGGGCCGTCGGCTTGAATACCACTATCTCCTCGCCTCCTCTCCCGCCTGGACGATGAGAGAGATTTTCATCTCAAAAGACCTATCGGCCTTGCTTTGGTCAGCGGATAGCCAGACTCTCTGGTTCTTGGGGACCTCCCCTCAAAATGAGGGCTATGCAGTGAGCGTCGTCGCTGTTGAAGCCGACGCCCGGAGAATCATAAGCAGCCATGATTTGCTGGGGCCATGGGGAGGAGCATACACCTTCATCCGGAATAGTTCCTACATTCGCTTGCCCTAATCGATTACCCTACCATTTGCCTTTCGTTCCCGGCAAAAGGAGCTTATCTTGTCGATTCACTGCTAAAATAGGGCTTATCCTTCAGCGGAGGAGGCTTTCCTGTGGTCCATTGGTTTGTCGAACTCGATCCCATCCTCCAAGCCCTATCGGGGACTCTCTTCACCTGGTTCTTAACCGCTGTAGGCGCTGCGGCAGTCTTTGCCTTTAAGAGCGTCAACCAGAAAGTGCTGGACGGCATGCTGGGCTTCGCGGCGGGGGTGATGATCGCTGCCAGCTATTGGTCCCTCCTGGCTCCCGCCATCGAAATGGCGGAAGAGTTCACCGTCCCGGCCTGGGTGCCGGCCACGATAGGTTTCTTGTTGGGCGGTGCTTTCATCCGGCTTGTGGATTATCTACTTCCCCACCTGCACCTGGGTTTCCCCATGGAAGAGGCAGAGGGGATCAAAACCAGTTGGCGACGGAGCATCCTGCTGGTCCTGGCAATCACCATGCACAATTTTCCGGAGGGGCTGGCGGTAGGGGTCGCCTTTGGCGCTGCAGCTGCGGGGCTACCCTCCGCCACCGTGGCTGGCGCAGTCGCCCTGGCCGTCGGCATCGGAATTCAGAACCTTCCAGAAGGTACGGCGGTATCGGTCCCCCTCCGTCGTGAAGGCTTGTCCCGACTGAAGAGCTTTTGGTACGGTCAATTATCAGGAACGGTGGAGCCCATCGCCGGTGTAATAGGGGCAGCTGCTGTTTTGCTGATGCGCCCGATCCTGCCCTATGCCCTTGCCTTCGCGGCGGGAGCCATGATCTTTGTCGTAGTGGAGGAGTTGATCCCTGAATCCCATGTTGGCAAGAACGCCGATATCGCCACCCTTGGAGCGATGCTCGGTTTCGCTGCGATGATGACCCTGGACGTCAGCCTGGGATGAGGATCAAGAGCCACCCGGAATAGAAAACGAAGTGATCGACACGGGATGATTTTGACTGTTTCTCAAGCAGTTTTAGTCGCTGGCGTCGAATCCCTGCAAAGTCCATGCAAATGGATTTCTGTCTCCACAGAATGGTTTCAATCAAGGTCCATTTTACAGCTGCGGCTGGCGGTTCTATCCGCAGGGATAGAAGGCTTTGGCATGGCTCATAAAAGCTGTTCTGACTTCCCTGGATGAAAGTCTGCCTCGATCTTACGGCAAAACCTAAATAAAGCTTCTTGACACGTTTTAAAAATATGCTATCATGGGTAAAATCGATTGCGCAATCGTTTTCATCAGGGGAAATTCCTTTGGCGACCATGAAAGATGTGGCTTTACAGGCGGGTGTGAGTGTCTCGACCGTTTCGCATGTGATCAATAAGACCCGTTTTGTGAGTGAGGCCTTAAGTGAACGGGTTATGGAGACGATGCGGGAGCTGAACTACCAGCCCAACGAGGTCGCCCGCAGCCTGCGCACTAAGAGGACCCATATCGTCGCCCTGGTCATTCCCGACATCACCAACCCTTACTTCCCCGAGATTGCGCGTGGGGTTCAGGACGTCGCCGAAAAGAACAAGTGTGTCGTGATCGTCTGCAACACCGACCGCGACTTAAAACGTGAGAGGAGCTTCTTGAACACCTTGCGCCAACAACGCGTAGATGGGATCATCCTCAACCCTTCCAAAGTGACCCTATCCGATCTGCAGGAGGTGACACGCTCCCAGATCCCGGTGGTGTTGATCGGTTCACAAATCGATCATCCTGATTACGATGTTGTCATGGTTGATAACGTGCAGGGAGGCCGTGATGCCGTTAAATACCTCCATGATTTGGGGCATCAACGCATTGGCTTCATCGGTGGCCCACGCACTTCGAGCTCAGGCGATCAGCGCTATCAGGGGTATTTGCGCGCCCTAACCGAATACTCCCTCCCCCTGATTCAACCGCTGATCTGTGAAGGACCATTCACCCACGAGGGTGGATACCAATGCATGAAACACATTCTTAATCTAGGTCCTCATCCGACCGCGGTCTTTGCTGCCAGCGATGTGATGGCGATTGGCGCGCTCATGGCGATTCAGGATTCAGGGTTGCAGGTACCCAAGGATATTTCCCTGGTTGGATTCGACGATATTGATGAGGTCTCCATCACCACTCCCAAACTAACCACCATTGCCCAGCCCCAATATCAAACCGGAGAGGTTGCCGGGCATCTGCTCTTTAACCATGTTGACGGCAACTCTCCCCACCAACGGCGGAGGGTGGTGTTGGATCATAAACTAGTCGTGCGCGAGTCGGCTGGCCCGCCGGGGTAGGTTTTTTTGTCTTGTTGCGAAATCGTTTGCGTAAACGTTTCGACGCCCGATTTATAGGAGGCTTCTTTGCTAAAGAAACCTCAAGAGGAGAAGGAAAGCGCCATGCTTAACCGCGAAGACCTGCATAAAAATCCCGCCCTGCTCTACGACAAGGCCTTCGGATCCCTGATCGGATTGGCCATCGGCGACTCCTTCGGTGATCAAGCCCGCTCGCCGGAAAACCACACCCGCTACGGCTTCAGTCGCGATCTATATGCCAATGCCAGTTGGAGCACCGATGATACCGAATTCGCGCTGCTCACCGCTAAGACCCTGATCGAGACCAGAGGCAAACTAACATCAGAAGCCGTCGTGGAGGGCTGGAAACAACATGTGCTCCCCCAAAGCGATCTGGGTTCCAAAGGCGGCGAGAGCGAGATCGGCGCAGCTGAAAACCTGCGGCGGGGAATCATGCCTCCTTACTCCGGCAGCGACAATCCCTACTATTGGAGCGACGGCGCTGCTATGCGCGTCGCCCCGATTGGCATCGTCTGCGCCGGCGAGCCCGAAAAAGCAGCCAAGCTGGCCGAAATCGACGCATGTATCAGTCACTATCGGGACGGAATCTGGGGAGCACAGGCCATCGCTGCCAGCATCGCCGTGGCGATGGCAGACGGGACGGTGGACGAGATCATTCAAGCGGGACTGTCTTTCATTCCCAAAGATAGCTGGTTGGGACGCTGGATGGGCAAAGCCATGGCCATCGTCGATCAGAATTCCAGCATCGAAGACGCCTGGGATGCGCTCCATCACGATCTGTGGACGTATATCCGTTGCAGCAATGCCGAGGCAATATCCCAAACCTATGCCATTTTCAAATTGACCCAAGGCGAGTTCAAGAATGGCATCCTCTACGCCGGCAATTTCGGGCGCGACGCCGATACGCTGGCTGCCCTGGTGGGGGCGCTCTCTGGGGCCAAACACGGAGTCAAAGTGATCCCGATAGACTGGATCGAGAAGACCCGACGCCCCGCCGGACGTTGCCTGGCCTTCAGCGCCGGATTGGACATCGCCGATGTCGCACGGGAGCTGACGGAATTGATCCGTTAGGAGGAGGTTGTCCTGGCGAAGATCGAATGTTGTGACTCGAACTTCACTTCATCCATTAACCTCTTCTCGTCCTTGCCGAATGAGAGGGAAAGAGAGTCGCTTATCCGAATCCCGCTTTATGACAACACCCATGGAGGTGAAAATTACCGAAATATAGGCATGATCTTGAGCAACCACATCCAATTTGCGATCCGCGAGCAACATGCATCAACCTGAAATGCAATAACGAAGATAAGGAGGTGATGACAATCCTTGATGCCAACTAGAATGACAAAAAGAGAACCGTCGTATCCTATAAGACTCAATGGAGGAGTAAGATGAAAGAGAAATTAATCCGCGTGCTGGCTGTGATTATGGCGATGAGCCTATTATTGACAGCAGCCGCCTGTAAAGCGACAGCCACCCCGACCGAACCCGTAGCCGGTGAGCCCACACAAGAGACCGTTATTGAGCCCACAGAAGAAGCAGCCCCTCCAGAAGCTGAGGTCGTCAAGATCGGCGTCTACACCGTCGCCTGGTCACCAAGCAGTCAGGCCATGATGGCCGAGTTGATCGATCTATTCAATGAGGAGCACAAAGGCAAGATCGAGGCCGAATACATCCAGGGCGACTGGGGTGAGGGCGATACCTACATCAGCGCCGGCGTGGCCGGCGGCGGCGGGATTGCCGACGCCATCGAGTGGTGGACAGGCGGCGCACAGGAATGGTACGAGCAAGGATTCCTTCATGACCTGGCTCCTTATGTGACAGATGAGATCCGCGCCACGATCCCAGAAGAACTCTGGGCTTCCCGCACCATGGAGGATGGCTCCATATTCTTCAACTGCACAAACTCTGCCGAACACGGGCTTATGTATTACAACCCCAAGCTTTTCCAAGAAGCCGGTGTTGAGCCTCCTGCTGCTGGGAGTGCATGGACCTGGGAAGAATTCCTGACGAACGCAAAACTACTCACGCTCGATGCCAATGGAAAGCACCTGGGCGAAGAGGGCTTCGACCCAACGAATGTTGTGCAATGGGGCTACATGCCTCGTTTGGATGACGCGAAGCTCTGGGAGGAAGCAAGCCAGTTCGCCATGCAGGCCTCTGGGAAGCCCATGATTCGCAAGGGCGCGGATGGCGTCTGGGACATCTTCTTCGATGAAG
>CAYGXU010000006.1:52589-64462 GCA_964353875.1 uncultured Anaerolineaceae bacterium
AAGACCCTCGATGAGGCCATTGCCGAGATCAAAGCGGGGTCACAGGATATCCTGAACCAGTAAACATGCGGGTCAGCACTTGTCGTCAGGTGGATCATTTGGATCCACCTGACGAATCTTCATTCAACTCAAGAATCATCTGAGGTGACAAATCGATGTGGCAAAATTGGCGTACACGATCGGTCCCATATTTCTTTATCTTCCCCGCTGTGATCGCCTTGATTCTCTTCTCCGTTTACCCTTTCCTCAGCGGTATCTGGTACGGCTTCACTGATATCAAATTCTTTGGGGGCGTAGCTCAGTGGATCGGATTGGATAATTTTGAGCGTATCCTGCGCGGCAGCGTGGGCTCAGCAAAATTCTTCAAGCAGGCTTTCTATCAGACGGCGCTGTGGACCATCAGCGTGGTCAGCGGACAGTTGATCCTGGGCTATATCACCGCCTTATTGCTCAACGAGAAATTGCCGGGGCGAGGCATCTTCCGTACCCTCATCCTCGTCCCCTGGATCATCCCCAGCGTGGTCGTCGGCTTGACCTGGCAGTGGATGTATGATCCGTTTTTTGGGCTTATCAATTATTACTTGAAAGCGTGGGGCATCATCGATAAATACCTCGTCTGGGTTGGCCAACCCAACTCCACCATCTGGCCCATCGTCATCGTCGCTGTCTGGCGCGGATTGCCCTTTATGTCCCTCATGCTCCTTTCTGGCCTGCAATCGATACCGGAGGAGCTGTATGAATCGGCCAAAGTCGATGGCGCCAGCGCCCTGCAACGCTTCTTCCATATTACCCTGCCTTCGATGCGTACCGTAACAGTGGTGGTCGTCATGCTCACCACCATGTGGTGGTGGAATTCATTTGACCTGCAAAAGATCCTTAGCCCGGTTGGCAGCCTGGGCTACAATTCCATGACCATTCCCATCCTGGCCTGGTTTGAAGCCTTTAATTGGAAACACTTGGGTCGTGGAGCGGCCATTTCCGTCATCTCCCTGGTTGTCATGTTCATCATCATGGTGGGTAATGTGCGCCGTGAGATGCGCGCCGTACAGGAATAGCGAAGGAGGTTTCCCATGCGCTCTCTTCAGCAAACACAAACGAAACGCGGCAAAGCCTACCATCAGAGACGCCTCTTCGGAGCTGTCCGCATGCTTTTCAGCTACAGCGCGCTCATCGTGATCACGCTATTCTGCATTTTCCCGTTAGGTTGGATCCTGAAAACGTCCTTTGAGACTCCGCAGTACATCCGCAACCCTCAGATCCAATGGTTGCCTATTCAGTTCACTCTCGACAACTATCGCGAGGTCCTGACTAACCCGAGAGCCATGATCAGTCGCGCTTTCATGAACAGTCTCTTTGTTTCCGGCGTTTCCACCGTTTTTTCCATCATCATAACGACATTGGCCGGCTATGCCATGTCGCGCTTCCGCTTTCGGGGGAAGTTCCTTTTCAGCGTCTACCTCTTGCTGATCAACATGATCCCAGGAACGCTGATCCTGATCTCAATGTTTATCCTGTTAATTAAACTACATCTGGTTAATTCCTACTGGGGATTGATCGCCTTCTACTCCTCGATCGGATTGCCGCTCGCTACCTGGATGCTGAAAGGCTATTTCGATAGCATCCCGATTGACCTGGAGGAGCAGGCCATGATTGACGGCGCCACGCGTTTGGAGGCCATCCGCCGCATCATCGCCCCGCTGGCCCTTCCTGGCATTGCCTCGGTCTTCATCTTCCTTTTTATGGGACACTGGAATGAATTCATGGCCGCCCTGACCATCCTGCAAAAGCAGGAACTGCGCACCCTACCGGTGCAGATCATTAACTTCATGGGATTCCAGCGGGTGGAGTGGGGACCGGTGATGGCTTACAGCATTATTGTCGGCTTGCCAGTGGCTATACTGTTCGCCCTTGCACAGCGCCGATTGGTGGGCGGATTGACAGCCGGATTTACCAAATGAGCCCATACCGGGAATGCAATCAGATCTCTTCCTTATACTGGACATTCATAAAGACGGAAGTAGACAGAAGAATGATCATGCACATTGGATGCACATCTTTGGCAGATCTTGCATATCCGTGGGATGGTGTGTGGCGCGACCCTTCCTCCAGTTGAGACACAAGTGGAGGTAACCGCGGCTAATGGACTTATTAGTCCGAGGAGGCGCGTACCATCGCCAAGATCCTTGGCACCGACCACATCGGATCCTGATCTCTTTTTACGACATTATCCCTATTGTATAGAAAGCCACGTTGATACAATTGGATTTGCTCGTCCTGTATTAATACAATTATCTCGAAAGATGACTCCCTAATTGAACTCAGAGTGCTCCACCCATCCCCATTCCTCTTGGAGGTATCCCAATGTTACATCTAGATCTACTGCCTGAACTTCTCCTACGAACGGAAATCACCCAGCGTCGCGAAGAAGGTTACGACCTGGGCGACCTTCCCCAGGAAATCGAAGCCGCCATCGCGGCGGGTAAACTCGAGACCCAGATGGAGGATTTTTGGTCGCGTATGGAAGTGCTGCCGCTCCCCGAAAGTCGCAGCAAAGAACCTCCCGACCTGGAGCCCATCCGCGCCGCTCGCCCCGCTGGTCCGCGCCGCTTTGCTATCAAGCTGGACAAGGATCTATTCGCTGAGAAGATTTATGGCGCCTGGTTGGGACGTTGCGCCGGATGCACACTCGGCAAGCCGGTCGAGGGAAGACCACGGGTGACGATTGAGGCCTATCTACGCAAGGCGGATGCCTACCCGCTCAGCGATTACTTTCCCGTCCTCGATCCGTTTCCTGAGGGACTGGAATTGGCCGCCAATTATGTGAGAACCACCAAAGGGAATGTCACCCACATGACCCGCGACGACGATATCGACTATACCATCCTCGGTTTGCATATCCTGGAAACCTATGGACGTGATTTCAATAGTAGGGATGTAGCTCTGACTTGGATCTACAATCTGCCCTTTTACAAAGTTTACACTGCCGAGGCGATCGCCTATCGCAATGTTGCCAACGGTCTCGAACCGCCGGCGACGGCTCGCTTTCGTAACCCTTATCGGGAATGGCTCGGGGCACAGATCCGCGCCGATATGTGGGGCTATGTCAACCCGGGTAACCCGCAACGCGCGGCTGAATTCGCCTACCGCGACGCGGCCGTCTCCCACACTGCCAATGGCATCTATGGCGAGATGTGGGCTGCCGCTTCCATTGCTGCAGCTTTCGCAACGGGCGACCTGATCCAAATTATCGAAGCGGGCCTATCCGAAATCCCAACCGATTGCAGGTTGGCGCAGGCGATCCGAGACACGATCAAATGGGCGCAGATCTACCCGACCTGGGAGCAGACTTGGGAGAAGGTCAATGCCAAATATGGCCATTATCACACCGTGCATACGATCAACAATACCTGCATGAATGTCATGGGGTTGCTCTATGGGAAGGGTGATTTTGAAAAAAGCATCTGCACCTCGGTGATGGGCGGCTGGGACACCGATTGCACCGGCGCCACCACAGGCTCGATCGTTGGGGCTATCCTCGGCGCCAAGGCTTTGCCTGAGAAGTGGATTGCTCCCCTCAACGATCGCCTTTACAGCCTGGTGCCGGATTTCCAAGACAGCATCATCTCGCAATTGGCCCAACGCACAGTCGCCCTGGCTGAGATGCCCGGGAAGTGATCATCCAATCGAGGATAGGCTTCTATATTGACATCTTGTGACAACTCACCCTCATCCCCTACCCTTCTCCCTGAGGGAGAAGGGAGTCGGTTGGTCGAGTAGTCATCCCTCTCCCTGAGGGAGAGGGATCGCGGGTGAGGGTCGAAGGTAGCTGAGTAGTTACATTTTCTCAGCGGTGCCTGAAGGATGAGTAAAGATGAAAGAGGATTTCCTCCATTATCCTGCTGTGCCCTTCAAAGTCGACCTGTCATCCTTCCTGGCTCAGCATGACCTGATTTACCTCTCACCGGCCAAGACCTGGGAGGACGGGACTTTCTTGGGCAACGGCGACCTGTGTGCTAATTTCCATAAGCCTAAGGCTTTTGAATGGGGCATCTCCAAAGCCGATGTTTGGGATCGCCGCTTCGACCGCGCCAGCGCCCCGCTGACACCCCACGTTGAGGTGATGCGCCTAGTGATGGAGGAGGATCGTCTGGGGCTTTTCGACCTGACCGACCGTGAGGCGCCCCCTTACTCCAAGTTCCCCTACAGCACCATGCCCCAAGCCTGGATGCATCCCCCCTCCCCCAAGCCCTGTGGCGACTTACGGCTCTTCGTCGGCGGCTACAATCCCGATTTCACCACCGAAATCCACGACCATTTCGAGCAACGCCTCTCGCTTTATAATGCAACGGCCACCACAACCTACAGCACTCGCTACGGCTCGGGAAAGATCACTTCTTTCGTCAGTGCTACCCGCGATCTGCTCGTGGTTCAGGTAGAAGACACGGCAACCTTACCCGGGCGGCGTGCGATCGAGCTTGTCCGCCCTGCCGATCCCACCCTGGGCCTGCCGGAATACGGGCAAAAGGACGATTTCGCCTGGATCGACTACGCCTTCCCGGATGGTTTCCGCTACGTGATCATGGCGCGCGTCCTTGGTTCCATTCAGGAACTTGAGCCGCTCGCAGATGGCTTCCGCTGGCAACCGGCATATGGGAACCCTTTCCAGGGGACTATCTACGTGTCGGTTGCGACCAATCGTGAGCATGATGATCCGCTGGAAACAGCCCGAGCGATCATCGAGAATGCAATCCTGGATAGACCGGAGGTCGTCCATCAGGAGCATCAGGATTGGTGGCATGATTTCTGGGCGAGTTCTTTCCTCGACCTCAGTGATGATTATCTTGAAAACTTGTGGTACTTCTCGATTTATTTGCTGGCTTGCTCCTCGCGCGGAACGCAGCCCCCTCCGCTCTTAGGTCCATGGTATTTGGATGACTTCCAGCCCTGGCATGGCGACTATCACGGTAATGTCAATATCCAGCAACTCTACTGGCCTGTGCTGAGCGCCAACCATCCCCAGCTCGCTCAGCCTTATATCCACACCTTCCATGCCATGCTGCCGATGGTGGAAGAGGAGACGCAACGGGTCTTTGGCATGCGCGGGGCGAAATACCCCAGCATGACCATCGATACGGGAATTGAGATGGGCTTTGGTTGGGCCCGTTATTGGATGCATGTCCCCGCCTGGCACACACGCATCTTCTGGCAGTATTACCGCTATACACAAGATCGAGATTTCCTGGCCACTGTGGCTTATCCCGTGATGAAATCCGTACTCACCTTCTATGAAGATTACGTCTCTCGAGATGAGCAGGGCGCCATCCACATCTGGCCCAGTAACTCCTCCGAGCAGGGGGTATGGTGGGTGCGGGATGTGACCCTCGATCTGACGTTGCTGCGAGAGCTTCTGACAGCCGCCATCGAGGCAGCCAATATCCTCTCGGTGGATGATGATCAAAAAGCGATCTGGGGCGAGCTATTAAAAAATCTGGCCCCCTATCCCGCTGCAGATGGTTTCATCCTGGATTATGAAGGCGCACCTGCGGATTTGCCATTGAACCACCCCGCTCTCATTGGTCCCATCTTCCCCGTCGGCGATGTACAAGAAGGCCATCCCCAATGGGAGCTGTTTAAACGGACCGCCTATGGTCTCTTGGCCCGCAGCGGGCGCCAGGTGGACCTGGCTCCCTTCGACTTGCCCACCTGGAACGATGACATGTCCTGGCCATGGCTCTGCTGCCTGATGGCACGCTTGGGAGACGCCGAGACCGCGCGCGCCTATCTATACGATCTGGCTGTCTGGCAATTCATGAAATTCAATGGGACCTTCTCCTGGACCGCTGCCTGGACGCACAAACAACGAATCCGCCAACCCGCGATGCTCAATTCCTCCGGGGGTTTCGCGGCCGCCATCAACGAGATGGTTCTTCAGAGCTACGATGGAGTTATTCGCGTCTTTCCTGCGATGCCAGCGGATTGGTCCGGGCGATTCGCCCATTTCCGCGCGGCGGGCGCTTTCCTGGTTTCAGCATCCTGCCGGGAAGGAGTTGTGGATTGGATTGTGATCCATAGTGAAGCCGGTGGTCTTTGTCAAATCGCGAACCCCTGGCCCGGTCAGGAAGTCGAAGTGCGCCAATTGCCGACGGAAGGTATCCTTCTCTCCACGACTGCCTCTATCTTAACCTTCGAAACGCGATCCACAATTACCTATCGCCTGCTACCGAAAGGTAAGCTCCTGTCGGTTGAGGAGGAGACTATCACTGGGCAGCGTCGTCAGGAGCCGCGAGTATACTGGGGTCCACGCTACCTCGCCCACGGAGAATACCCAGTTTACCTGGGAAAACCTCAAGCATTAAAGAAGTGGTAATAATCGATCATGCGACATTTCGGAGTACTCGATCTTGGACGCGAAAGAGAATGCTTTAAGGATCATAACTTTTAACCAACCCGCCAATGTAATATCGGAACCGCCGCTCCATGAGATTTATTACCATGGATGCGACCATGAGGGTTTCGAAGGCGGCGGGGATGAGAGCCCGGTCGGCTCGAGATGGGTCGATATCTGGGGAACCGGATGGGAGAAAATCCACGAAGGTGTAATGGGGCTGCCGGTGGGCAACCCGCTGGTCGACGTCAGGGCGCTTAAAGCGTATCACTGGCCTGACCCTCACGATGAACGTATTTGTGGGAAAATTTACGAGCTGGCCGATGCCGTGCAGGCTGGAGATGGCTTCTTGGCTGGGAGGCATCGCGACACCCTGTGGGAGAAAGCCTATATGCTGGTCGGGATGGAAAACATGATGGTCTACTTCCTTGCCGAGCCTGACTACGCTCGCGAAGTGCTTCACCATATCATGGACTTCCAACTGGGTATCGCCGAGCATTACCTCAAGCTAGGCGTCGAACTTGTGCGCTTGAGCGATGATCTCGGTTCTCAGCGCGATCTCCTGCTCAGTCCGGAAATCATCGATTCGTTTCTCAAGCCTGAATACGAAAGGCTGTGTGAATTTTACCGCGAGAGAGGGATCCTGATTTGGTTCCATTGTTTTGGCTATGTGGAGCCGCTGCTGGAGATGTTCATCCAACTTGGGGTGCGGATCCTGCACCCGGTTCAGGCGACGGCCAACAATCTAGATCGGATCCGAACGGTCACTCAAGGGCGGATGGCTTTGCATGGTGGGGTGAATTCGGCGATCTTGATGGATGGTCCGAGGGATAGAATTAGGGAAGAAGCAAAAGGCAGGATCTGGCAACTCGGTCAGCAGGGAGGTTACTTCTGCGCTGCGGATCAAAAGTTCCCCTACCCTCAAGCCCACATGCGTGCCCTGCGTGGGGTGATTGAAGAGTACGGTCGTTATCCACTTCTGCCACCTCAATAAAGATCATAACGATCCTGATTGAGAAAAAGAAATCCGCTTTTCAGACGACCTTTCGGACATCAAAATGGGTCATTATTTGATCACAAGCATAACGGAGAGAAACATATGACTTTACGCGGTGCGCTTCTCGGCTGCGGACATGTCTCCATCTACCATCTGCGCGCCTGGGCGCAAATCGAGGGAGTCGAGATCGTCGCCCTGGCAAATCGCACGATCGACAAGGCGGAAGCGCGGGCGCGAGAGTTTGGTATTTCTATGAAACATGTCTACAGTGACTACCGGGAATTGTTTGATAAGGAAGCGATCGACTTCGTTGATATCGCCAGCGCTCCCCACATCCATCGTGTGCAGGTGGAAGCCGCTGCAGCCTATGGACGACACGTATTATGCCAAAAGCCCTTCGCCCCCAATCTTGAGGATGCTCAGGCAATGATCGATGCCTGCAATCGAGCAGGCGTCTTGTTCTCGATCAATGAGAACTGGCGCTGGCGCAGTTGGTACCGCGAGGTCAAGCGGCTCTTAGATCAGGGAGTCGTCGGACAGCCACGCTACGCCCGTATCGCTCGTCATACGAACCTCGTCCTGCCTATCGCGGCCGAAACCCCGGCGTTGTTCATCAATCAATCCTATTTGCTTGAGATGGACAAACTCATCCTTTACGAATGGGGAACACATCTCATCGATGTTTGTCGGTTTTTATTCGGGGAGATTAACAACGTCTATGCCCGCATGGACAAGGTCAGCCCCTTCGGACAGGGAGAAGATCGCGCGCTGGTCGTCCTGAACTTTGAGACCATGATCGGCCTGATCGATATCAGTTGGAGCACGATTAATAGTGAAGGGGGTTCAAGCCAATTGGAGCAGGTCACCATAGAAGGGGACAATGGCACCATTAAACTCATGCCCGACAGTGGGGATCTGCTCGAAGTGACCAGCAGAGACGAATCATGGCAACACCCAGCTTTCAACATCACGCCGGCTCAAGCCTATCAGGAGAGCTACACCGCGGCGCAACGCCATTTCATTGAGTGCCTGCGGGAGGGGCGAACGCCGGAGACGGTGGCCAGCGATAATCTCAAGACCCTACAAGCCACCCTGGCTGCCTACCAATCCGCGCAAGAAAACCAGGTCATCCAACTAGAAGGATTCTGAGAAGCGTGGATCGCTTCCAAGAAAACTGCCGGCGGTTTGCAGCCAGTTCCAGCAGTGATACAAGGTCAACATACTGTCCCATTTAAATGCTACAATCTTCCCATAAAAGAAATTGCCTATAATTGGATAACATGACGAAGAAATGCCTCGTTGTTAACGCTGACGATTACGGCCTCACCGCGGGAGTCTCAGATGGGATTCGTACAGCCCATCTCAATGGCATTGTAAGCTCGACCACCGCCATGATGAATATGCCAGGGGTGGAAAAGGATTTACTTGCAGTAAGGGATCGATGTCCAGGCCTCGGGCTTGGGATCCACCTGGTGCTCACCGCCGGCACCCCCTTACTCCCCGCTCGGCTCATCCCCTCCTTGATCGACGAAGAGGGGCACTTTTTCTCTCCATCGGAATACATCCCACGATTGCCCCAAATCAGCCCTAACGAGATCGAAGTCGAATGGCGTGCGCAAATCGATCGCTTCTGTACCATCCTGGGTCAGTCGCCCGACCACCTCGACAGCCATCACTTCGCCTCCTACCTCAGTCAGGAGATCTTCGAGATCATGCTCTCGCTGGCACAGGAATACCATTGCCCGATCCGTTTCCCCCAGGACCTGCTCATGGAATCGATCGTGAGCGGACTTCCACCTTCCTTTACAGTGGCGTTTCGTCAATTTTCACAAACATTGCTTTCTGCCTACTCTACCCACCATCCCGACCGGCTCCTGATCGACTTTTTCGACGCACAGGCCACCAAGGAGAGGTTGCTGGAACTGCTGCGAGCCTTACAACCAGGTGTAACCGAGCTCATGTGCCATCCGGGAGTTGTTGATTCACAATTGATGGCGATGAGCGGTTATGCCCATCCGCGCCAGCGCGAGTTGGGCATCCTCACAGATATGGAGATAAAGGAGGCCATGTCCAGGCTTGGGATTGGGTTGGTTGATTTTTCGGTGTTGAAACAGGACCGCTTTCGCACATAGCCTATTTAAGGGGGTGAATGGAATCAATATGAAAAAGTATCAACTTTGGCACTCTGAAAGCAGTACTACTTATTCGTTCTTTCCCGAAGACAACATGAGTGCAAGCAATATGCTGGAATCTGATGCAAAATGTGTATGGGAAATTCAAGCAGAAACATGGGAAGAAGCCTTGGCGAAAAGAGACGAGTTCCTCGAATGGAGTCCATCGAGCTCAGGAAATGCGGAAACAGAATAGCCGAATCGCGATCTGGTGAAAGCCTTCTGGCTCGAATGATATTTTAAAATCGGAGAGCGCTTCTTTGGTCGACGGATCATACGAACGCGCCGACGAAAGTAAGGCTCCCCAATAGAAACGATACGCGCACAAAATGGCAACTTCGATCATAAGAATTACACTCGTTATCATGTTCACCCTCTTCATCCATCGAGGAGCCTACCCACCTCCGCTATCCGCTTCTCGGCGACCAGGCAGAGAGTACATTGAAGTGGGCATCCTTATGATATGCCTGCTCATCATTCCCTATCTCAAATTTGATCTGTTATGGTATTCTGGCTGGCTCAGCGCCTACCTGATCTTCGGTTTGCTCGCCCCACTTGTGATGGAAATCATCATACGCAGGCGACCGTTGTCGGTCATCGGTTTTCGGATGCCTACTAATCGGAGAGTGCTGGCGATTGTCGCTGGCATCCTTGTTCTGTATCTGATCTCCAGGCTGATCGAACCCCTCATCCAGGGTGAAGCGTTTGATTTCAATCTGCGTGGCTTTTTCTCAAACTGCCTCCTCTTCCCCTTTCTGGAAGAAGCGCTTTTCCGGGGGCTAATTCAAACCAGGCTGGAGTCTGCATTGGGGACGGTACGATCCTGGGTGTTGTCCGGACTCATCTTCGGCTTCTACCATTTCTATGCGCACTTTCTCGTGCCAGGAATAACTCCGACGATATCCGATGCACTGGGCCTCATTTATTTATCCGTCTTTGGGATGCTGCTCGGGGTGATTTTTGGCAAGACGCGTAGTTTGCTGCCCCCTTTCCTCATCCATGCTGTAAATAACTTGGCGTTGTAGATTGTTGGTATGTCTTTGGGAAGCATTCTACTCGGGATGCCCACGCCTCTTTTTCCGTTAGCTTCACTATGGGCTATCTCGAATGGGGGCTGTCTCAATGATATTTTTGGACAGCCGCTCGTGCAAATAATCAACGTTACGGGAACATCGATTCCGGTGATTCCAGCGTTCTGCGCAGCCGCCGTTGTATGAGCCCATAGGCAACTGCCAACAAAACCCCCACAACGAAGATGGGAATCATCGTTTGAGGCAGGGAGGAGGCAGCGGTCTGGGCCAATTTCAACCCCAATGCCAATAGAAGGAGCCATTCCAGGGCAGCAAAACCGAAGACCAGCCCCAATCGCTCGGAAATTAGTCTGCTCTTCCAACTGGCAGCGATCAGAAGCCAACAAATAGGAACCAGGATTGCCACGTTGAGAATCACGAAAATCCCATACCACCCAGGAAACCATGGATTGGTTTGATTGGGCAAATCAGCGATGGGCGTCAGAAGAAAGGTGCTATTGGCGCCGATCAAAGCCCAGCGAAGTTCTCTCATGATCCCTGAGCGCTTCTCGGTTAAATCATCTTCGATCATTTTTGACCCTCCAGTATGCCATTATCGGGTACGTTCAGGACGTTCCAAATCCGATCTTTCACCATAGATTCTTCGAAAACAAGGACATTGCGCCGGATAAAGGTGCGCAGCAATCGAATGCCCTTCTCCGTCAGACGGTAATAACGCCTGTTCGGACCAATGTCCGAGTCCACAATCTCGCTCTGTAGGACCCCCAGCGACGCGAAGCGGCTCAAGGCGCGATAGATGCTATTCTCGTCTGCAGAAATGGTGCCCTGGCTGAAGACCTCTATCGACTTGGCGACCTCATAAGCGTAGCTGGGACCATCATTCAAGAGCAGCAGCAGCCAGAAGGAGAGCAATCCCTTCTTATAGACCTCTTCCCAATTGGCAAGCAATTCTTCCATGCTGAGTTCCTTGGTCTTTGCCATGCTAGCAACCTCACAACTATTAGTCATGATGAAAAATAGCAAGAATCTGGACGACTTTCAATAGGCAATTGAACATCGATATGCCAGATCCAAGCGTCTATCGAATAACGGAGTAGGATTGCGTCCGAAATGTTCGGGGGCTAATTGCCTCGAGGAGAGGCGCTTTCCTTATAGTGAACCTCGGGCAGCTCGCGCAGCCTGGCAGCCGCTTGCTCTGGGGTCAGGTCGCGCTGCGCCTCCGCCAGCATTTCATATCCCACCATGAACTTCCTCACGCTGGCCGAGCGCAAAAGTGGCGGGTAGAAATG
>CAYGXU010000007.1:0-57416 GCA_964353875.1 uncultured Anaerolineaceae bacterium
ATGGAGGAGCGATGAGTACTTATGATGCTCAAAGTCGAGCAGATTACGATGCCGCCAGGTCTCGAGCTACTTTTCGAAAATTACTGGATTTACTTTCTGGCCATAGCCGGGAGCTTCTTTCCTTTGAAGAAGTTCAAAGTAAATTGCACCTTGGGGGGTGTATTTATCAAGGTATTAAGACAGTTCCATTGGCGAAGGTTGTTGGCAGTGTGAATCGCTACCTAGATTTCGATCGTCGTTTTTTGCCAACTTCGTCTAACACAGCCGAACGTTGGAAAAGGATCAATACTGCCTGGTATAAAGAAGTGAGCCTGCCCCCCGTGGTCTTGTACAAGGTGGGAGAGCTTTACTTTGTTGTTGATGGAAACCATCGTGTCTCAGTCGCCCGTAGCCATAATCAAGAATTCATCGATGCGGAAGTCCGGGAGTGTGCTACACGAGTGACGATCAGTGGAGACATTCGTCCGGAGGATCTGGAGCGGCTTGAAGTGCAGGTGGAATTCTTTGAGCGTACCCAGTTGGATAAAATCCTTCTCGGCGTTAAGATTGAGACAACCCTGCTTGGAGGCTATGAGCGACTCATCGAGCATATCGCCGTCCATCGTTACTTTATGGGGTTGGACGAGAATCGATCTATTACGGAGAAGGAAGCCATCCTTCATTGGTATGAAACACTCTATCAACCTGTGGTGGAAGTAATCGAACAATCGGGGATCCTGGAGGATTTCCCTGGAAAGACAGCTGCTGATCTATACCTTTGGGTGATGGATCACCTTCATTATCTTCGTAGTCAGCAAGGTTCTGAAGTGGTCATGCCTGAAGATGCGGTAGAGGATTTCGTAGAGAATATCCTTGATTCGGATAAGTAGGATGGAGTAAGACGCGGTGACGATTGTGAAAGACATCTCTTGGCAATGGCCGTTCAGCCGCGCTGACCTTACGGCTGGCCTGCGACGTTCCTTGCGGGATCTTACCCTAAAGGTGTCAGAGGTGCAGCCAATGGCCATCTCCTCACGTCGCCCATCGATTGGAGCGTTGCGTGGATTGCAGGTTAAATATCGGGGGAACCAGGGCGAGGGGAGCTGTCGCCTGGTTGTCAAAGAGCCGCGAGGTACGACGCGCACTGGTTTGGCAGGTGCGGGACGGCGAGAGGTGGGCGTCTACCAGTTTTTGTCCGGGCAACTGCCTCTCATTCTCCCTGCCTTAATTACAGCTTCTCCAACTGGAGATTGGCTCTTGCTGGAAGCAGTACCTCCGGCGCGAGATGCCAGCCGTTGGCAGCGAAGAGATTATTTGAAAGCGATCGAAGCCCTGGTTGCATTACACGATCGGTTCTGGGCGCTGGGAGAAGACTTGAATGCCTTCACCTGGCTCAGCCGTCCCATCACCAAGGATTTTGAAGTTCATGTCACGGCTGGCACTCATGCTGTGGAGACAATTCTTTATCGAGGGGAACCTGCTTCCCTCGCCAAAGCACCTGAAAAGATGCAGGTACTAAAAAGTTTGACAGACAAAGCAGAATTGATCATCGCACCGCTACGAAAGGAAGCGAGCACCCTGCTTCATGGAGATTATTGGCCTGGAAATATCTCCGTAATGAAGGATGGGAGTCAAATCGTGTATGATTGGCAATTGACAGCCATCGGGCCGGCCATCCTGGATTTACTGGTCTTTATCAAAAAGAGTGTATGGTGGTTCGATTCGCTCCCGATCGACGAGCAGGAGATCATCGAGTATTATCGCAAATTGATGGAGAGGCGTATTGGTGTTACCTGGTCGGATGAAGATTGGGAACGACTTTGGGAACATGCTCTTATGTGGCGCTTCATTCAGGAATGGTTGGATCTTCTGGCTGCCTCGCCCGATCCGGTTTTGCTATCGCGGGCAGAACAATTAGAGAAGGTCTGGCTGAAGCCGGTTTTAGCAGCCGTGGAAAAGAGGCTAGGGGAGAATTAGGCTTCAATAGGTGACCAGTGCTTAAATCTTGACAACCATCGAACGATCTCATGATCAATTGGGTTTCTTTCCTGCCTTATATATTGGGCCAGTCAAATCAGTCTTCTTTAAGTTTCAGCCAACCAGCCAATTCGGGAGCAGAGACGCGGGTCGGACAACTTCTCGACCGGTACTCAAGGTAGCAAAAAATCAAAGAACAGGATTGAGAGAGGGCCATGTCAAACGATCGATTACCTTCACGCGCTGAAAATTTCGCCGAGTGGTACAACCAACTTGTGCTCCGTGCTGAATTAGCAGATTATGCGCCAGTTCGGGGATGCATGGTCGTACGTCCCTACGGTTGGGCTTTATGGGAAAATATCCAGGCTGCACTTGATCGGCGTTTCCGAGCGACAGGTCATGAAAATGCTGCCTTTCCTCTATTCATCCCTAAGAGCTTCCTGGAACGAGAAAAAGAGCATGTGGAGGGGTTCTCACCAGAATTAGCAGTTGTCACGATAGGTGGCGGTGAGGAGCTTGAGGAGCCCTTGGTAGTTCGGCCAACATCGGAGACGATTATCGGGCATATGTATGCAAAGTGGATCAAGTCGTACCGCGATCTCCCTGTTTTAATCAATTTGTGGAATAACGTTGTACGCTGGGAACTCAGAACAAAACTCTTCCTGCGGACGACGGAGTTCTACTGGCAGGAAGGTCACACTGCACATGCAACGCATGAGGAGGCGGAAGCAGAAACTTTGCAGATGTTAGATATTTATGCGGATTTTGCTCAAAATGAAGCAGCAGTCCCAGTGATCAAGGGATTGAAGAGCGAGCGGGAGAAATTCGCAGGCGCGTTGCGATCTTATTCCATTGAAGCCATGATGGGGGATCGAAGAGCATTGCAAGCAGGGACTTCTCATAATCTCGGAGAGAACTTTGCCCGGGCTTTCAACATCCGCTATTCCGACCAGGAGAATGAATTACGGTATTGCTGGACGACTTCTTGGGGGCTCTCAACAAGATTTATTGGCGCTATCGTCATGGTTCATGGGGACGATCAAGGTCTAATCCTGCCCCCTCGTTTGGCTCCATATCAAGTTGTCATCGTGCCCATTTATCGGAACGATACTCAAAAATCGGTCGTATCGGAAGCGGCTGAGAGAATGAAATCCCAGCTATCCGAATTTCGGACCAAGGTAGACCATCGAGAAGGTCTCACACCCGGTTTTAAATTCAATGATTGGGAGATGCGCGGTGTCCCTCTACGCATTGAAGTTGGCCCTAAAGAGATGGAAAGCGGAAATGTGGTCCTTGCACGTCGAGATGTTTCTGGTCGTGAAGGAAAAAGGGTAGTGACTCAGAATGGACTGGAAGAGATCATCAGGGAGACATTGGACTCGATCCAAGGCACTCTTTTTCAGAGAGCAGTCCAGATTCGGGAAGATAATACTCACCGAGTGCAGGATTATCAAGAATTCAAAGAGGTTTTAGAGGCGGAAGGTGGATTCCTGCGTGTCCATTGGGCAGGGACAAGTGAGGATGAGGATCAAATCAAAGAGGAAACAAAAGCCACAATCCGCTGCTTCCCTTTAGACAAGACAGAAGGGCGAGGGAAATGTTTCTACACAGGCCATGAAACGGAACGCATCGCCATTTTCGCTAGAGCATACTGATTAGGGAGTAATCGAAAACCTCATTGTTTGTGAGACGATTTCCTTTGATGAACTGCCTCCCTTCTCTGACCTTGGGATGATTCTTTTTTTCAATTAAGAGGTTGATCGAATAAGGATGCCAGCAATTGATCCAGAACGCCTCTCTCGAGAGATTGAGAAGCTTCATTCTACTTTAGACAATCCCTCTGCCCTGCGTCAGGGGCTTTTTAATATATTGGAATACTATTCGGATCGGATACGTCGTCCGGGCGCGGTGATGCAACTTAAGCATATCGGCAAAAGCTTCGGCGTCCCTCGACCGGTCATGCGAGCGTTACGTACTGCACTCTTGGGCTGGATTACTGAAATGCAGGGACTGGATCCCTCCCTTGGGAAGGAATTGTGGCAATCAGGATATCGCGAAGCGCGCCTTCTGGCGATTGATCTGCTTTTGGGGTTGCCTGCTGAGGAAACTCTTCATCAAGTTGAGGCCTGGTCTTTGGGGACGGATGACCCAAACCTATTAGTCGAGCTTGCACAGATTATGGTGGATCAATGGAGGTTTGAGGATTTGGGAGCATTCTCAGAAAAAATATCCCATTGGCTCCAAAGTAAAAAGATCCAATTGCAGATGCTCGCCTTATGTGCTTTGAAGTACGCTGTGGTATCCGGAAAGTATCAGGATTTGCCGTTGATTTTTCAATTATTACGCAATGCGCCTCCCATCCGTCGATCCGTTTTGCGCACTATTCTTCGAGAGTTGATGCAAAGTCTGATCCATTATAGCGCCTCGGAAACAGCGCGATTTCTCCTGGATGAGAGATTCTCGGGAGGCATGGTTGATCTGGCCATCATCAGGCAGCTATTGAGTTCCTTCCCACCGACCGAACGCGATCAATTGAAGCGAGCCTTGTCCACTTGATATCGGCTTGGTATAATCCCAACAGCCTAAAGACTAGACCAACATGTGGCTTTTGCGACATGTATGGTGACCTGCAGAGGAGCAGAAGTCAATGTCAATTAACAAGGAAGATAAAAATAAGATTATTGGAGAGTACCATCGTCACGAGAATGATACCGGATCCCCCGAGGTTCAGATTGCTATCCTCAGCCATCGCATAAATCAGCTAACTGAGCATTTGAAGCTTCACAAACATGATGAAGCCTCTAGACGAGGATTAATCAAGCTGGTAGGAAAACGTCGACGACATTTGGCTTATCTGAAGCGAAATAATCCCTCGGGTTATCTGGCCTTAACTGAGAAGTTAGGCATCCGGCGGAAGTAAGTTCGAGGGAAACGAGTGGATGACTCTAGAGACACATCTACTCGTTTACTTTTAAGAATGGTTGCAAGGAAGTCATTCGTATCGCTAATAGAAAATAAAATAACACAAGCGCCTCGGTATGCGGTGGGGTAAGGAATTGGAGAATGCCCGTCAATAGCTGAGTTTGATAGGATGACGGTCAATTTCCAGTCCCTCACCCTCCGTGATCCTCGGCGCGGAGGAGTAATAGAATGCTAGAAAGCAAACAATTTAGTGCAGTTGTCGGCGGAGAAACCATCACCTTTGAAACCGGCAAAATGGCCAGCCAGGCAAACGGCGCGTTAACGATCCGGCTTGCGGATACGTTGTTGATGGCCGCGGCCACTATGAGTAAAAATACGCGTGAAGGGATCGATTTCTTCCCCCTTACCGTTGACTATGAAGAACGTCTTTATGCCGGAGGGCGGATTCCGGGTTCATTCTTCCGAAGGGAAGGACGTCCATCCGAGGCAGCGATTCTCATTGCGCGTTTAGCGGATCGACCTCTCCGTCCACTTTTCCCCAAGGATATGCGCAATGATGTGCAGGTGATCCTATATGCGTTCTCTTCAGATGGCAAGACACCGATCGATATCCTCGGAATCGTCGGGGCCTCAGCGGCATTAACGATCTCAGATATTCCCTTTTCCGGCCCTGTTGGCGCGGTACAAATCGGTCGAATTAATGGCGAATTCGTTGTCAACCCGACCTATCCGCAATTAGAGCAGTCTGATCTTGATTTGCGCATTGCCGGAACGCGTGATGCAGTTCTCATGGTTGAATGTAGCGCCCGCCAAGTCGAGGAAGAGGTGATGATTGCCGCTATCGAGATTGCCCACCGTGAACTCCAGCCTCTGATTGATGTACAGGAAGAAATGCGGCAGCAAGTGGGCAAGCCGAAAAGTGAATTTCGCAGTTCTGTTTCACCCGAAGGTACGTTTGATCGGGTCAACGAGTGGCTCGGCTCAAAATTTGAGGAAATCATACGCGTCCCCAAAACCAAATCTGAGATTGCGAATGCATATGAGTCTTTAGCGACTTCAGCCGTTGAAGCTTTGGCGAATGACGAATTCGGCGAATTTGAAATACGGAATGCACTCAGCGAGATCCATAAGCAACAAGTTCGACGAGAAATCCTTGATCGACAGTGGCGTGTAGATGGGCGGGGGCCAAGGGATATTCGAGCGATTGATGCAGAAGTCGGCCTCAGCCCGCGCGCACATGGATCTGGCCTCTTCACTCGAGGTGAGACACAGGTGCTCACGATAGCAACCTTGGGCACCCCGAGCGAGCGTCAGGAATTAGATGGGCTCTCACCAGTTGAGGTTAAACGCTATATGCATCACTACAACTTCCCGCCCTTTTCCACCGGTGAAACCCACCCCCTGCGCGGCGCTTCACGCCGAGAGGTGGGCCATGGAGCCCTGGCAGAACGGGCGTTGATTCCAGTGCTGCCCACACAAGACGAATTCCCCTATGTGATGCGACTCGTCTCTGAAGTCCTCTCCTCGAATGGGTCGACTTCTATGGCTTCCGTCTGTGCTTCTACATTGGCTCTCATGGATACAGGTGTGCCAATTAAAAATCCCGTGGCCGGTATTGCCATGGGGCTGATCAAGGAAGATGATCATTACGCCATTCTCACAGATATTCAGGGGATCGAAGATCAACTCGGCGACATGGACTTTAAAGTTGCTGGAACGAAGAATGGGATCACAGCTCTGCAGATGGACATTAAAATCAAGGGGATCACCTCTGCGATTCTCTCCGAGGCGCTGCAACAAGCGCGTGAAGCGCGCTTGTCCATCCTTGAAAAAATCCATGAATGCATCCCTGCGCCACGGCCCGAACTCAAGCCCCATGTCCCTCGATTGACTATGATAACGATCGATCCGGAAAAGATAGGGGCGATTATCGGTCCAGGCGGGAAGATGATACGTAAGATCCAAGAGCAAACCAACGCTGAAATCGATATTGAGGATGATGGCCGTATTTTTATCGCTTCAACGGATGGCTTGAGCGCTGCGCGTGCCCGAGAGATGATTGAAGCTCTTATTGAGGTACCGGAAGTCGGAAGGATCTACACCGGGCGTGTCGTGCGTGTTACAGACTTCGGAGCATTCGTTGAGATTCTGCCGAATATCGATGGGTTGGTGCATATTTCCCAATTAGATAGTGTGCGAGTAAATCGAGTTGAGGATATTGCCAAAGTAGGAGAAGAAATTACGGTCATGGTGACGGATATCGATTCGGATGGGAAGATCCGGCTCTCACGACAGGCGGTCTTGGAAGGGTGGACCGCGGAAGAGGCTACTGCTCGTGATCGACGCCCAAGCCGCAAGAGTGGCGGCAGCAGACCTTCTCGCCCAGGAGGAAGAGGAGGGGGAGAACGAGGATCTGGCTCGTCAGGAAAATACCATTAATCAATAATATTGAGAACGCGGAAGACCCTCTTCTCATAAACGTCGCTTGTGACAGGAAGGGGTCTTTCATTTTTCCCCCTAAGGGATTAGATTTTGATTATGGATATCCGCTCATCCCAGGATGATTTATGGGTAGTAAACCGACCGGGGTTGTTTTCAATTCACGCCTCGGATAGAATCTTGACATGATGAATTCCTGAGCACCTGTTCGAATATGCTGCCTAATTCGAAGGACCTATGAGACCCTGATAAAGCATCTGTCTGACGAAAGTGTTATTTGTGTGTTGTGAGCGATGATAGATAGGATTTTCTCGCCCAACTCGGCAGGCCCGGAAGAAGGATGCGGAATGTGCAAGAGAAAATCGTCTTTCCTGTGGATCAAGAGTCAATAGCGAGTGGGGCGAGCACGAGGAGTTAATGGATGACGGACTCAAATGAATCCACCTCACCCCCTTGGCAAACTGGGACTCGCCTGGTGGTTGGGGTCCTGCTACTCATCTTTATTGGATGGTTCGTCTTCAGAGTACGGCAGCTTTTCCCCGCCCTCATCCTCGCGCTTCTACTGGCCTATTTGCTGCAGCCCTTGGTGAAACGCCTGGTCAAATTGACCCGCATGCCTCGTTGGTCAATTGTGGTCGTCCTTTATTTCCTCATCCTACTAATTATGATGGGGGCGACCACGGGAATCGGGTTTGCCATCGTGCAGCAATTGGCGGGCGTTTTTGAAGGTCTGGGCGAGCTGATCGATCAGATCCCCGAATGGCTGGCAACGATACAAAATCAGATCATCCACATCGGTCCCTGGGTAATTGATCTTTCGCGTGTCAATCTTGAACCGATTGCTAGCCAGTTGAGTTCGTCCCTACAGCCTATGCTACTCGGGACGGGTTCGGTATTGGCATCTTTCGCAACCACCGCCGCATCAACGGTTGGGATTGCTTTCTTGGTCATGATCATTAGTCTTTATCTGCTGTTGGATTTTGATAAACTACGTGAAGCTGTCCTCGGCCTGGTTCCAGCTTCCTATGATCGAGACGTTGGTCGGTTGATGGATAATACAGCGGATGTGTGGCAGGCATTCCTACGAGGGCAGCTGATTCTCGGTATTGTGATCGGATCAGCAGTAGCAATTATCCTGAGCATCCTAGGCGTGAGATTCGCATTGGGTATCGGATTGATTGCCGGTCTATTGGAATTCGTCCCGATTTTTGGTCCATTTCTCTCTGGCGCCATCGCTGTTTTGGTAGCGTTATTTCAAGGTGAGAACTGGCTGGGTTTAACCCCATTATGGTATGCGGTTCTTATAGCAGGGATTTTTATTATCATTCAACAGATAGAAAATAATCTTCTCGTCCCCCGTATCATCGGACATAGTTTGAACATTAACCCTTTGTTAGTTTTCCTATCTGTCTTGGCAGGGGGTATTCTTGCAGGAGTGCTTGGTGTGCTCCTTGCTGCACCTGCATATGCCACATTACGAATATGGCTCGGCTATATTTATCGCAAAATCGTAAATCTGGGATCAGAACCACAACCCGTTCTTGTCCCTCCGCCGAAGAAAAGGTTGCCGAAGATTATTGGAAAGATGCGCAAATGGTTTGATCCTACAACGTGGGTTCAAAGGGTGAAGCGTAAATCATGACGCACGGTACAGACACAGGTTCTCCAAAATGGCATAATACGACCAAGGCACTGGTGGCGATTAGCCTCCTGGCACTGGTGGCAGCGCTCTTGATCCGTTTTAGAGTAGTACTCGGCATGTTGGTGTTCGCTGCCATTGTAGCTTTCGTCATCACCCCCATCGCCCGCTGGTTGCAGAAAAAAGCACGCTTCTCGTGGAAAGCGGCAGCTAATATCACTTTTTTATTTATGATCTTCATTATTATTATCGCCTTTACGGCAATTGGCCTGCTTGTCGTTCAACAATTGCAGGCGCTCTTTCAAACCACACAAGGATTTCTGCTCGGTTTACCCGAGCAATTGGGTACCGGACAGCAGCTGGCCATTAAAATTGGACCATGGACAATTAATCTAGGGCAACTGGACAGCAGTGCGCTTTTCGATCAAATCCTAGGCTATTTGGAAGTTGTTCTGGGGCAGGCAAGGACAATCATCACCGGTGTCGCCACGATCGCCATCGAAACAGTCGCAAAGGTCATTTTCACGCTTATTGTGGCGTATTTTCTCACCCTTGATCATACCCGATTTAGGGAAGTGCTGAGTCAAATCCGCTTGCCAAAATATGAGGCGGATTTTGACCGTCTGCGTCATGCGCTAGGTCAAATTTGGGATGCTTTCCTGCGTGGACAATTGCTGGTTGTGACCATCACCGGAATTCTCACCTGGCTACTAATGACCATCCTTGGCGTACGTTTTTCCCTTGGATTGGGTGTTTTAGGTGGCTTAGCCAAATTCATCCCAATTGTGGGACCTACAACTGCGGGAACTTTTGCTGCTATTGTTGCATTGTTGCAGCCATCGAATTATTTTCATCTCACTCCTTTCGCGCATGCAATTTTGGTGGTTGTCTGTGTCATCATTCTTGATCAATCCATCGATTACTTGATTATTCCCAGAATCATGGGGACCTCACTCAATCTCCATCCTGCAATTATTATCATAGGTGCCATTCTAGGAGCTACATTAGCTGGCATTCTTGGATTGTTGCTCTCAGCACCCGCGATGGCGACTTTGTTTCTTTTTGTAAAATACATCTATCGCAAGATGACAGACCAATCCCCCTGGGATCCGCCAATTGATACCTTGCCTGAGGTCCCGGAGCGCCATTGGCTGAGGTTGATCCAGCGTAAGGTGAAAGTCGCACAGAAGGAAGAAGTTACCCCCGAGCTTCCCGAAGAAGGGTGAATAGGAGCGGAGTTAATATTTCCAATATCCTTGAAAATAACGCTCGAAATTTTAGAGCTAAATCGAATTATCATTCTGTGAGAAGCGAACTGGAGCGAATAATCCCAAAGATAGTCCCATAAAACGCGATATCTCAGGGATCCTTCAGCGCTGCGTTCCCCAGGGTGACATATTATGGATAATATTGATACGTTGTGGTGGCTATTGACCGCCATGAACGGTCTGAAAAGAATGGCCAATCGTTTTCCTTATGTAAACTTCGCATGGTCATGAGCACCCCTTCACTTCCCATAAAATGCTAACATTAAAATAAATCCAATGAGATACCCTACTACGAGCGGGATGACTCGGACCATGTGGAAGGATATAGACAAATATTCATCGCTGACAGGAAATTCATTCCTGCCAGCACACAACCATAAATGATCGAGCACAGAATAGAGTGATGAATCGTCCTTGGACATCTCAATTAAAGGTAAGATTCTACAACCGATATTATGGGGTGAAGCCATCATGGTCGGGTGGCACGTTGTCCATGCTCCTATGCGTGGCTGTTCCCTGTCTGGATTGGCGCCCAAAGATCGCTTGGCACCCTTTGTTCATAAGCCAGGCAGGCTTCACCACCGGGCGAATAGAGGTACAAAAAAAGCCTCATCTGGTTCGAGCGATGGCTGCCTGTCACGAAAGTCACTTCTAACGAAAGAAATGAAGCGAGTGACGCCCATGAGAAAAAGCCTGAGAAAGATTGGAGCGCTCTGGATGCTCTCATCCGCCATAGAACGGATTGGCTGCCACAGACAACAACGATAAGGGTGGGATATCCAGAAGCAAGATTGTATTTTGAGGGCATGCCAGATCAATCATGTTGTGGTAGGATGGGAACTTGATCACAGGGGTGCTTCAGACAGCACCCTTTCATCTTTTTGGGCGATTGGAGAAGAAGTTGTCATATGGATGACCTTGCCCAAGCACAAGCGGTGGAATATCGTCGCAAATGGCATGTAATGGCGACAGTCGGGACGGGGATCTTGATCGCGACTCTAGACGGCAGTATCGTCAATGTTGCCTTACCAACATTGGTACGTGAGTTTAATTCCAACTTTCCTACGGTTCAGTGGGTAGTGCTGGCATACCTACTCACCCTGGCGACGCTTATGCTAAGTGTGGGAAGGTTGGGCGATATGGTGGGGAAGAAAGGTCTCTATGGCACAGGATTTGCCATCTTTACCGTAGGCTCCGCCTGTTGTGGTTGGGCGCCGAGTATTTCGTGGTTGATCGCCTTCCGTGTCCTCCAGGCCATTGGAGCCACGATGATGACCTCACTTGGAATGGCGATTGTCACAGAGGCATTTCCCCCCTCCCAAAGAGGAATGGCGCTGGGGATCAGTGGGTCGATAGTCTCGATTGGCACCATTTCAGGACCCGTATTAGGGGGAATTTTAATCGATGCACTTTCGTGGCATTGGATCTTCTTTGTTAACCTCCCTATCGGGATATTAGGGATATTCTTGGTTTCCCTCTTCGTGCCAAAACTTCAACCTCAGAAGGACCAGCGTTTCGATGGCCTTGGGGCGATACTCCTTTTCCTTAGTGTTCTCTCTTTTCTGCTGGCATTAACGTTTGGCCAACAAATCGGCTTCTCGGAAATCCGGATTCTCTTGTTGTTCTGCGGATGGGTCCTATTCCTGTTTCTCTTTTTAATACAGGAACGCATCAAGGATCAACCCATGATTGACCTTCGTTTTTTTAAAAACCCTCGCTTCTCCATCGGGTTGATCTCAGGTTTCGGAGTATTTATCGCCCTCGCCGGGACTACTATTTTGATGCCTTTCTACCTCGAAAATGTGCTTGGTTTTGAACCAAAATCGGTAGGATTGTTGATGGCAACGGTGCCAGGACTTCTAGGGATTTTTGCGCCTATTTCTGGTTTCTTATCTGACCGAGTCGGGTCTCGGCCGATCACGTTGCTGGGTTTGCTGGTTTTGCTTCTAGGCTACTCTGCTGTAAGTACACTCAATAGCAAGACAAGTATTTTGGGGTATGTCCTACGCTTCTTGCCGATCGGGATTGGGATGGGGATCTTCCAATCTCCGAATAACAGTGCGATTATGGGCTCTATGACATCCACAAGATTGGGAGTTGCCTCAGGGATGTTGGCCCTGACACGAACCCTTGGGCAGACGACAGGCATCGCCCTTTTGGGTGCCATTTGGGCAAGTCGTCTCCATTATTATCAACAGGTTGGACTTTCTGTTGATGCACAGCTTAATTCAAGAGTAGTGCAGGTCACGGCATTACGAGACACATTTATTTATGTCGTGATTCTTATTTTCATTACGCTATTGGTAGTATTAGTCGGCGCATTGCTCGAGCGTAATTCTATAAAATCACACCAAAATCCATCGTATACTTAGAAGGTAGATAAGGTGTTGGCTGCTCCTGATGGGATGAGGCGCAGCATAACAGGGATGGCGTGGTGACAGTAATGCTCCCTTGAAGGGGGATAAGGTGACCTCCATTCGTGAATCAATCCGGCGACTAATTCGAGGTGATCGAGACTCTTACGGATCTGATCCTGTGGTAGTAGATCGATTCCATTGGACGAAGCAGGTGCAACAATGGTCACCGGAAAGACGCAAAAGGGTCAGATCAGCGTTGGAGGAAGTAGTGAGAAGATCGGATTTTGTACCAGATCGAACAGAGAGAAATTATGGCCTGCAAGAATTAGATCAATCGAAGCACTCAGGTGCAAGTATATTGGCACTACGGGATGAGTTGGAAGCTTTTAAGACATATACAGCCACGGAGAAGAATAAGAATGAATAAGGAACCGGATGTGAGGACATCGACAATCGCAGAGACAAGTAACTATCTTGCCTGGAAAGCCGAGGAGGCAGATGAAGAGACAACTTACCATCTGGAATTAGGTTCAGTGACAGTGCATTTCTTTCTGGAGGAGTGGCAGGAATTTCTTGAGTTGACGAAGCAGCTTATTTAAGTTTCTTTTATCTTTCAGGGCTCAATTTACTTACATTCAGTACCCTTAGCCTATTGGGTCGCTTCTTCTCGCTAATCGAAAGAACCTGCAGCTGCTCGTACTTTTGAACGAACGCAATCATTTTTTCGGTCGCTTTCAGGTTTGTATCTGAAGAGCCCTGGTGCTATCATCAGCATTTGTATCACGATATTATGGACGGGGTCATCATGGCGACGAGGCGAGAGTTGCTCACTTGGGAAGAAGTAAGTAAATTAGTTGATCATCTGATCCCTCAATTTGACGTGGAGTTTGACGCCATGGTGATCATCACTCACGGTGGAATCGTCCCGGGCGGATTGCTTTGTGAGGCACTTGACGTCCAGGTGGTTCTTACTGCAGCGGTTGATTTTCCATTTGAAGCAGAACTTAATGCTGCCAAACTATTAGCATGGCCTGAATTCATACAATTTCCCGAGTCGGAATTACTGAAGGGGAAGCGTGTGCTGGTGGTTGATGATGTTTGGGGGTCGGGGCGTACCATCACTGCGGTGAAGAATAGAATCTCAGCTGCGGGAGGAAGGCCGTACACATGCGTGCTGCATTTCAATCCCTACCGCAGTTTATTTTCCCAAGCGAGGCCAGATTTCTATGCGGCCATTACGGATGCCTATATCCTCTATCCTTGGGAAATAGAACGCGGCTCAGATAAGGTATTATTAGATACGCCAGAATAAGAGGAAATATCTATTGATGGATAGGTTTTTCGTCGTATTCGTAGGCTAATGCTAAAGAGGGAATTTCTCCCTACCTGTCAAACCTTTATCATCCTTGTACCAATTCCTTTGCGTAGTGGCATCCTGGATCCATAAAAATACTCCTACTTATCATCCAAACAGAGCAATGGACGATATAGGAAGTCCATAGGGGAATGATAAAAGACCAAGCTCAGGGGTTTCTTCAGTGCTCCTTGCTATTATGGGAAGAGCGCTCTTTGGGAATGAAAAGCCCTTAGTAGGTAAGCGCGCATGGAGGTAAGATTCCGATGGGTTATCCTATGATGACATTTTCTATTAGAGCGTGATTTTAATATTGTTGTATAGAGGCGAATGCTACGTCACCATTCTTATGCTCGGGTTCATTCAACCCATCCGGTGCAAGGTTTCATGCGCCCGATAAAGAAGAATCATTGTTTTAGCGAATTAGTGAACGGTCAAAGGCGAAGTACTTCCGCTGATCTTCATTCAGCAATGGAAATCATGATAGAACACTCATAATGCTATTGTGTATTCAAATTTATGTTTGAAGATGGAAGCGATTAATTGACAACCACTCTAGACCTATGTATAATCAAAATCGTCTGAAGACGTATTGATATTTGGCGAAAATAGAGAAGGAGCAGGCCAGCAGGTAAAGCAGAAGTATTCAAGCATAGGCGTCGGTACGTAAACTAGGGCCTGGTCGTTAAACGATCATAAAGATCAGGCCTTTTTATTTCCTCTCAGCATGGATGTGATGGAAGATGAGAATGGGTGACGCCGAGAACTTAGAGCTCTTCATTTCGCAAGTCGATACGATTTGTGAGGTTCAACGGGGTGGCTTGCTTTTTGGGCATGTAATCGCGGTCGATTCTTTGGGAGTAATTGTTGATCTCGGTCTAAAACGAGATGGTGTGATACCGCGTTCCGACCTTGACCGGATGCCTCCAGATGAAGCTCAATTGGAAGTTGGGGATGAAGTCTCGGTCATGGTCATTGATCCGCTCGATGGTGATGGCAATCTGGTGGTATCACTCTCACAGGCAAGGGAAAGCAGGGATTGGTTGAAGGCGAAACGGTTGATGGATAAAGACGAAATCATTGAGGCAGTTCCAACAAGTTTCAATCGGGGCGGACTCATCGTTCCATTTGGACGGCTTCGTGGTTTTATCCCTGCATCCCACATCAGTGAGTTGCCACGCGGGTTGGAGGATGCCGACCGCGCGGATCATCTTCTACAATTGGTTGGGCAAAAGATCCCATTGAAAGTATTGGAAGTTGATCCGATGCGCCACCGCCTGGTCCTGTCTGAGCGTAAAGCGATCCGTCAATGGCGATCTGAACAAAAAGCGAAGGTCATGAGAGAATTGAAAGAAGGAGATATCCGCAAGGGGACTGTCACGAGCTTGCAGGAATTTGGAGCTTTTGTGGACATCGGAGGCGCAGACGGCTTGATCCATATCTCGGAGCTTTCCTGGGAGCATGTGGATAATCCCGCAGATATTCTAGCGGTCAATCAAGAGATCGAGACTTTGGTCATTCGTTTAGATCAGGCAGTGAATCGAATCGGGCTGAGCTTAAAACGCTTACAGCCCAATCCGTGGGTTGAAGCCTCGGAGCATATCCAGCCCGGGATGGTTTTAGAGGGAAAAATTACACGACAAGCAAGCTCAGGCGTGTACGTTTCGGTTGAAGCGCGCATTGAAGGTATGGTGCGCATATCTCACAGTCAAAGTGTGCCTGAGGTGGGAATGATGGTTCAAGTGAAAGTGTTAACTTTTGATGCGGAAAATGAGCGTATGAACCTTGAGCTTGTTGCTGAAGGGGTCCTTGTTCTATAAGACAGGATAAAGGGGATGGTTTCCATGGATATGAACCTAAGAGAGAACGGAGGTGAGAAAGTATGGCGACGGTGATCCTGAGGCCGAATGAAAGCCAGGATCAATTGCTGAAACGTTTCCGGAAGAGAGTCGCAAAGAGTGGGATTCTCAGTACGGTTCGTCGAAAGCGCTGGTTTGTCTCAAAAAGCGAGTTGCGAAGGATTCAGCGTAAGAAAGCAATCCGAAGACTGAAGAGACGACAAAGGAAGGTCGCCTCCAAGGTCGAATAAGTTTGTCGTTGCATTGTGGTGGGGTAAGCAATAGTGAAAACCCCATTGGAGATCTGTATGTCGACGAAGGAAGAGAAGATAGAGGTTGAAGGCACGATTGTGGAAGCCTTGCCGGGCACTCAATTTCGTGTTGAGCTTGATAATGGCCATCGGGTTTTGGCCTACCTATCGGGGAAGATGCGGAAATATTACATCCGTATTCTGCTCGGGGATCGGGTGCGAGTAGAACTGTCGCCCTATGATCTGACCCGAGGCCGTATTACTTATCGTTTTAAGAAGCGCGGTCAGGGTGGAGCGGAGGAGTAAACGGCTGCATCTTGATCTCTGGAAGAAATTAAACATCGCCCCCTCATGTCAGGGGCGATGTTTGTTTTACAATAATCGCACGCCAATCCAGGAGTGCTTTTATTTGGACAATTTCTAATCCCTGCTGCTCGCAAACGGAGACCAGATTATCAACCTGATGCTCGAGGATACCCGAAAGCACTATCGATCCGTCCGGTCTGACCAGGTTCGCTAAGCCATTCGATAAAAGCTCTTCCAGTGTCTTGGCCAGGATATTGGCCAAAATCAGGTCAATCGGCGGCCACACTCCGCTCTGGTTCCCAAGCAGAAGTTCAATAGAACCTTGCAAGGGAAGGATTTTCTCTCCTATATTATTGCGGAGTGCATTTTCCTGTGTATTCTGAACCGCAATAGGATCGACATCTAGGGCAAGGACTTTGGCAGAACCAAGTCGTGCAGCCGCGATACTTAAAATCCCAGAGCCGCAACCCAAGTCGAGAACCACCTGCCCAGGCATTAATAGCTCTTCGAGGGCGAGCAGACACAATTGGGTTGTGGGATGTATGCCAGTTCCAAATGTCATCCCCGCATCGATCAGAAGGGGTATCCGATCGGTCTCCGGAGGCGGAAACCAGGCGGGATAGATCAGAAGACGCTTGCCTATTGGGATAGGCCGGTAGTGCTTTTTCCAGGCTTTTTCCCAATCATCTTCTTCTAAGGTTTGATACTGCGGTTGTGGGAGAGGGGAGATTTGACTAAGGTGCCAAAGGCCTTGCTCAATCGCCAGCCTTCGATTTTCTAAAACGTCATTTATGGGCAGGTATGTGCGCACGATAACGTTGTCCGGAATGGTTGCATTTTCATTCTGATGTGGCATCTCGATGACGACGCCATTGGGTGTGTATCGATTAAGAAGATCGTAGACAGCTTCGGCAAGTTCACCCGGGAGAGTAAATGAGATCTCCAGCCATTTCAAGGTGTCAGGCCTCCCAGGAGTTCTTTGAGGCGGTCGAAGAGGCTCATCTCCTGAGGCTGGGCTTCGGTTCCCATCGTTTCGGCTAATTTCTCAAAGAGTTCTCGCTGTTCAGACGTGAGGGAAGAAGGGATCTCGACGGAAAGCACCACGATTTGATCGCCCCGACCATTTCTTCGAAGGTGCGGCACACCCTTCCCGCGTAAGCGAATGGTCTTTCCCGACTGTGAGCCAGCTTGAATACGAATGGTTTCTTCGCCATCCACGGTGGGTACCTTGACCTCCGAGCCAAGGGTTGCTTGTGCGACGTTGATCGCCAGGTCGAGAAAGATGTCATCGTCTCGTCGATGGAAATAACGATGGGGCTTCACATGGATAAACAAATACAGATCGCCCTGGGGACCTTTATTGACGCCAGGTTCACCCTCCCCGGCTAATCGAATCTGAGTTCCCTCATCGACGCCTGCCGGGATGGGCACGGTTCGCCGGACCTTTTTTCGTTCTTTTCCGCGTCCCTGACACTGGCGGCAGGGAGTTGATATGGTTTCACCTCGGCCGCCGCAATTAGGGCATGTGGTCACGTTAACCATCGAACCCAGGAAAGTTTGCCGCGCCTGGCGCACCTCTCCCGTCCCATTGCATGTATTACACCGTACAAGCGTGGTTCCCGGTTCCGCCCCAGAACCGTTACAGGCGGAGCAGATTTCCAGGCGCTCGAACTCGATTTCCTTGTCTATGCCGAAAACAGCCTCTTCAAATCCCAATTGGATATCATATCGAAGGTCAGCGCCGCGTCGTGGGGTGCTTTGTCGCCTGCGACGTGTCCCCATGCCAAAGCCAAAGAACTCTTCGAACAAGTCGCTGAAGGGGAAGTCGAAGTCAAAATCGATACGCATCCCTTCCAGCCCGGCATGCCCATAACGGTCATAAGCTGCTCGACGTTCGGCGTCGGAAAGGACAGCATAGGCTTCATTGATCTCCTTGAATTTCGCTTCAGCCTCCGGTTCCTTGCTCACGTCCGGATGGTATTTCTTGGCAAGTTGGCGAAAGGCGCGTCGAATTTCATCAGCGTTTGCACTGCGATCAATCCCCAGGATCTCGTAATAGTCGCGTTTGTTGGCCATCATAATATCGAATTCGACTCAATCTTTCTCACTGGTCGAAACGGTTGTCCTATGCCTCCTTAAATTGACCTTCAACGACGTCTTCATCCGAACCTTTCTTCGTGGAGTCGTCTTCAGAAGGCTTTGTGCCTGAGGCAGCTTGCTGATGAATGTAGGTGCCGGTATTTTGAACAGCCTCAAGGAGTGAGTTGACTTTCTCCTGAATGGATTGGACCTGCTCGCTCTCCAAGGTCTGGCGAATTGCCTGAATACGACGCTCCAGTTCTGAACGTTGATCCTCAGGGATCTTCTCCTTGTTTTCTCGGATCAGCTTCTCTGCAGAGTAAATCGCGTTATCTGCTGTGTTGCGTGCCTCTGCTAGTTCGCGTTTCTTTCGATCCTCCTCGGCGTAATTTTCGGCCTCATTCCGCATTTGCTTGACCTCCTCCTCGGACAATCCTGAAGAGGCGGTGATAGTGATGTTTTGACTGCGACCGGTGGCTTTGTCCAGTGCACTCACTTGAAGGATGCCATCGGCGTCGATATCAAAAGTGACCTCAATCTGAGGCACGCCTCGTGGAGCAGGGGGAATACCATCCAGGTTGAACTTGCCGAGTGACTTGTTATCAGCAGCCATGGGACGTTCGCCCTGAACAATATTGATTTCCACCTCTCGTTGGTTGTCGGAAGCAGTTGAAAAAATCTGGCTTTTTCTTGTGGGGATGGTCGTATTGCGTTCAATCAATGCAGTTGCGACACCACCCAGTGTCTCGATCGAGAGGGTGAGCGGGGTGACATCGAGCAGAAGTACATCCTTGACTTCCCCGCCCAGGACGCCGGCTTGAATGGCTGCACCAACACCAACGACTTCATCGGGATTCACTCCCTTATGGGGTTCTTTTGCAAAGAGTGCGCGCACCGCTGCCTGAACCGCAGGCATGCGCGTCATACCACCGACAAGGATCACTTCGTTGATCTTATCCGGTTTCAATCCCGCGTCAGCCATCGCTTGTTTACATGGGCCGATGGAACGTTGGATAAGATCTTCCGTGAGTTGCTCCAACTTTGAGCGTGTGAGGGTGATATTCAAGTGCTTTGGACCGGAGGCGTCAGCGGTGATAAATGGTAAGTTGATTTCGGATTCCATCACACTTGAAAGCTCGACCTTGGCTTTCTCAGCGGCTTCTTTCAAGCGCTGGAGTCCCTGACGGTCGTTGCGGATATTGATCCCCTGTTGTTTCTGGAATTCATCCGCTACCCAGTCGATGATCCTCTGGTCAAAGTCGTCACCGCCAAGGAATGTGTCGCCATTGGTGGCTTTGACTTCGAAGACGCCATCACCGACGTCCAGGATGGAGATGTCGAATGTCCCGCCCCCAAGATCATACACCGCGATCGTCTCATCCTCTTTCCTGTCCAGACCATAAGCCAGTGAGGAAGCCGTTGGTTCATTGATGATACGCAGAACTTCCAGACCGGCGATCCGACCTGCGTCTTTTGTAGCGTTGCGTTGAGAATCATTGAAGTATGCGGGGACAGTGATCACAGCTTGTATCACAGACTCGCCCAGGTACGCCTCCGCATCGGCTCTGAGCTTGCTCAGGATCATGGCGGAGATCTCCGGTGGAGAATATTCCTTTTCTCCCATGTAAACCCGGATATCCCCATTAGGCGCTTCCGTTACTTTATAAGGCACAAATTGTAGAGCGCGTTGTACCTCAGGGTCACTGAATTTCCTGCCCATGAAACGCTTGATTGAAAAAATGGTATTTTCCGGGTTGACGATCGCCTGCCGGCGTGCGATTTGCCCAACCAGGCGTTCACCCGTTTTCGGATTGATGGCAACAACGGAAGGGAACAATCGACCTCCTTCGGAGGAGGGGATAACCGTAGGCTCGCCGCCTTCCATAACTGCAGCAACTGAATTTGTGGTTCCAAGGTCAATGCCAATAATCTTACCCATGTCTCTTATCTCCTACTTAGCCACTCGAACTAAAGCTGGCCTCAATACACGCTCTCCGATTTGATATCCCTGCTGGATGACTTCAACGATCTCGCCCTCTTGATGATCGTCAGATTCTACTTGCGTGATTGCTTCATGATAATTCGGATCGAATTGTTTCCCCTCCGCTTCTATTCGTGTGATGCCTTCTGATTCGAGGATCGTTTTTAGTTTCCGATAGATAAGGTCAATACCTTCCGCCCAAGAGGCTAATTCTTCTTGTTGTGGCCGATCCTTCAACGCACGTTCCAGGTCATCCACAATACCTATATAGCGTATGAGGATCTCACCCTTGATTCGAGATCGTTCCTCTTCTCTTTCTCGCTCGATCCTCTTTTTATAATTAGCAAACTCGGCCCGAGATCGCTGCCAACCATCCAGATATTCATCCGCTTTGGCCTGAACTTCGTCCAAGCTTAACTGGAAAACAGCCAATTGCTCATCAGGCGATAGTACATCTTGCAGCTCTGCTTGCACTTCATCAGGTTCAAATTCAACTTCGGCAACAACGCTTTCATTTATACCTTCATGCTCTGGTAGAACGGCTTTGGAATCCTGCACATCTTCCTCTTCAACTAGGGGTATGCTATCATCCTCTGGTTTTACTCGTTTTCTAGCCACACTACTCGCTCCTTTATAGGTTCGAGGGGATGATGATGTGTTTATCCAGCATAAGCTTCAAATACCAAATCGCTCATCAATCCCGCAACATATTGCACTGCAGAAATTGTACGCCCATAAGCCATGCGGGTTGGGCCAAGGACGCCCAACGCGCCGGTTGCGTATCCACGCGCACCATAACGGGCTAAAACCATCGAGCAATCCCTCAATTCTTCCCATGCTCCCTCGCCCGCAATGACAACTTGCACACCTCCGATGTGGGGGCTGAGTGCTTTCGCAAGGACTTCCTCCAAAAACCCGCGTTCTTCTAAGAGACGTAGGGCATGGCGCGCCGACTCGGAGTTGGAGAATTCAGGTTGGTTGAGGACGTTGCTGATGCCGTCATGATGAATCTCTCCCGCAGAAACCGCGTCTGTGCGGGACATGATTTCGGCGACCAAATGGATAACTTCCTGTTCCAGACCTGAGAACTGTACCGCTTGTTTCCCAACCCCATCTGCGTACAACCCATAACAAGAACGGGTAACCAGGTTGGCGACACAAGTTAGGTGTTCTTGATTGATCACTTCGGAGAGGGTGAGTATCTGTTGCCTGACATCGCCGCCCTGCAATACCAGGACCATGAGTACTTGACGCCCGCTGGTATTGATGAGCTCCAAATGCTTGAAGATTGCCCGTTCCGGATGAGGCGTCGTAACGACTGAAGCCACACGTGAGACTTGGGCGAGCACTGATGCTCCTAGACGAACCCATTGTTCAACGTCCGTCCGAGCCTGATGAAACTGATGGCTGATCGTTCGTTTCTCCTGAGTAGAGAGTTCTGTCTCGCCCAGTAAACGTCGCACAAAATAGCGATATCCTTCTTCGGTTGGGACACGACCGGCAGAGGTATGGGGCTGTCGGATGACCCCCGCATCGGCCAACTCAACCATTTCATTTCGAACTGTGGCAGTACTGATGCCAAGAAGATACTTCTCGACCAGCTTTTTCGAACTGACAGGGGTAGCGGTCTCGATATAATCGTGAACGATTAGCGCCAGGATTGTCTCCTGACGCTCACTAAGCAGCCTCATCCATACTCCCATAATTTTAGCACTCTAATCATTAGAGTGCTAAAAATGCGCGTTCCATAATACCATGGGCCGAGAAGTGCGTCAAGTTGGGGCGATTCTTGACAATGTTTCCATCAGCCTGTAGGATATGCATTATTATATTTCGTTGTTACGGTGCCGGAGGGAGTAGGTAGGATGTGGTCGAACGGGAGGCTGCATCGCGGGGATTTTTTGGGAGTGTGTAATGGCCGATGTTATGGAACTCACGGATGCTAACTTTGACGAGGAGGTTACCCAGGCAAATGGAGCGGTCCTAGTAGACTTTGGAGCTGATTGGTGTCATCCCTGCAAACAGCTTGATCCAATTGTGGAAGATCTTGCGCAGGAATGGAAGGATCGGGTAAAGGTTCATAAAATTGATATCGATACGAACGTCTCCACGACGATGCAAATGGGTGTAATGAGCGTCCCAACATTAATTCTATTTATCGATGGAAAACCTGTTGAGCGAATAACGGGATACCAGCCCAAGAAACGTATCCTTGAAAAACTTAGGCCCCATCTTAGAATATAGGTAAAGCTGCGAATTTCCGAATTTGGAAAATGGAATAGCTAATAAAATTCATCATCATAAAGGCCGTGAAAAGGACAAGTAAACATCGACACTGCAATCCAGCGAAGTGGGGTAAGTGAGAGCCCTCCTTGTAAGACGATGTTGAATGGCCCTTGGAGTTGCAGGGTGAAAGGGATTGCTGAGTAACCTGTGCCGGATCGCCCCCGTTACCGGGTGCAGGTATCTGACGATAGGTTTGGTACCTGGATGGAGTGAGACTCGATGGGTGACCGGGTTAAATTCGCATAGTCCCGGTCGGAGAGTCTAAGCGGGGTGGCACCGCGGGCAAGGGATCGCCCGTCCCCACAAGGGATGGGCGATTATGATTTTAGCAAACACTCAATGGGAAAGCATGATCTAGTTCTGTATTGGAGGTCATCATGGAGAAGAAAAAAGGGCGAATTCTTACCGGGGATCGTCCCACCGGTCGAATGCATCTGGGGCATTATGTCGGGTCCCTTCAAAACCGAGTCCGTCTGCAGGAAGATTATGAAAATTTCTTCATTATTGCAGACCTGCACACATTGACTACAAGACCAGAGAAAGAGAACACCCTGAGCTTGGCAGAGAATATCAGGGAGATGGTTCTTGATTATCTGGCCGTGGGAATTGATCCGGAACGAAGTGTGATTTTTTTACAATCGGCTGTGCCAGAGACATATGAACTCAACTTGATTTTTGAGATGCTGGTCACTGTTCCCCGTTTGGAACGTATGCCCAGTCTTAAGGACATGGCGAAGGCCGCCGATCTTGAGTCGATGCCTTTTGGTCTGCTGGGCTACCCCGTGCTTCAGGCAGCGGATATCCTGCTTCCACGTGCGAACCTTGTTCCAGTCGGAAAGGATAATGAAGCACATGTTGAAATCAGTCGGGAGATTGCCCGGCGTTTCAATCGCTTGTATGGGGAGGTTTTTCCGATACCGGAAGTGATGATCGGTGATGTCCCTACGTTGGTGGGCACAGATGGCCAAACCAAGATGAGCAAATCCTTGGACAATGCCATTTTATTATCCGATGATGCTCAGACCGTTCAATCGAAAGTCATGACCATGTATACCGATCCCCAGCGTATCAGGGCAGACATCCCGGGTACAGTAGAAGGAAATCCGGTCTTTGTCTATCATGATGCCTTCAATCCCAATCGAGAGGAAGTCGAAGACCTCAAGGAGCGATACCGCATAGGGAAAGTCGGGGATGTGGAAGTGAAAAAGAAGCTGGCGCGGGCTTTAAATGAGTTCCTCGAACCTTTACGGGAACAGCGTGCGAAATATTCAGAAGACCCTTCTATGGTGGATGAAATCATCGTTACGGGTACGAAGAAGATGAGGGAAGAAGCCCAGCAGACGATGCACGCCGTGCGTGACGCTATGGGGATGTTCCGGCTGCCTATCTAAAGGAAGGTATGCGTGAGCAAAACCAACTCCATATTTGCTCATCATGGCATAAGTGAGGAGTTTTCAACTTTTACAAGAAGTATAAATTTTTTACTTCTGGATTTTTTTATTGCGCATCAGTGCAAATAGGCACGCCGATCTGAGTCATCGAAGATATCAATCCTTGAAAAATGATGGGTTAGAGAGCAAAGCGAATGGTGGATCATGTGGAGTCACTTACCTGGAATAATCATTGCTGGCAATGAAGAGCGAGGATGTCTGAACAAGGCGTCTCTGCCGAAATTGATCTTTCCTGGGAACGATGTCTTGCACCCTCATTCTTACCCTTTACTCAATTGATAGCCAGGGTGAATTGATCAATGGATGGATTATCTGAAGCTTGTCGATCTGCGCGCCAGGCAACAAGCGATGACCAGAGAGAACAAGATTTTACTGTTTTCAGGGCGGTGCTAAAATTAGGGGTGGTGTATAATCCAGACTACCTGATCCCCCATAGTGATGGAAGATAGAAGATGCAGAAAAAACTGCGCATATTGATCGCGAAACCTGGACTGGATGGTCATGATCGCGGTGCTAAAATAATTGCGAGAGCGCTTCGTGATGCGGGTATGGAGGTCATCTATACGGGTCTACGCCAGACAGCGGAGATGATCGCTGAAGCTGCGCTTCAAGAAGATGTCGATGCGATTGGTCTCTCCATTTTGTCTGGCGCCCATATGGTGCTCATTCCCAAGGTTATTAAGCTTTTACGTCAACAAGGGCAGGGGGATTTGCCGCTGCTGGTTGGGGGGATCATTCCTGATGACGATAAACCGGAATTGTTGAGGCAGGGTGTATTCGCGATCTTTGGCCCTGGAACGGGAACTCAACCCATCATCGAGTCATTTCGCCGGGCCGTGAAATCATCCGGGGATGAGGGATGAAATCAGCTGCACAGCAATATGCAGAACAGGTTTTGGCTGGGGAACGTTTATCTCTGGCACGCTTGCTGACCCTCATCGAGAACGATGACCCAGTAGGAATAGAGACCTTGGGATTGCTCTTCCCCCATACGGGCAAGGCACATCTCATCGGAGTTACAGGGCCGCCAGGGACAGGAAAATCTAGTCTTGTCAATCGCATCGCTCACTTCTTTCGAAAAGCAAATGGTGGGGCTCAATCGCCAACGATTGCTATCGTGGCTGTTGACCCGAGCAGCCCATTTACTGGAGGAGCCATCCTCGGCGATCGGATAAGGATGCGAGATCTGGCCGGCGATCCGGGTATTTTCATACGAAGCATGGCCAGTCGAGGTGCGTTAGGCGGGCTGGCCAGGATGACAGCGGATGTGGTCGAAGCGCTTGATGCTGCCGGATTCGATCTCATCTTGATTGAAACGGTCGGCGCCGGACAGGCTGAGGTTGAGATTGCACAAACAGCCCATTCGACCGTGTTGGTGGACGCCCCTGGCCTGGGGGATGATGTTCAGGCGATCAAAGCCGGCCTTCTGGAAATTGCCGATATCCTGGTGGTAAACAAAGCCGATTTGCACGGCGCAGAGAATACGGTTCGGGCCTTACGGGCAGCATTAAGTTTGGCTCATCCGACTTCTCGACACAATCAGGAGGGTGAAAATTGCATTGACGGCTCCCTCTTCTGGTCGCCTCCTGTACTATCGACCGTCGCAACTCGCGCGGAAGGGATCGCCCCATTGGCGGATGCCATTCGACAGCATCAACGATTTCTGCAATCTTCAGGGGAGTTGCAACGGCGGGAACGGGGACGAAGAATGGCTCAAATCGAGCACCTCCTTCGGGAACACTTAATGGCAAAATTTCATGCTAATTATCGGGATGATCATTATCAAGAACTGGTTGAGAAGGTATTGAGGCGTGAATTGGCGCCCAGAAATGCAGTCCAAATCCTGATCGAAGAGCTCCAACCTTAGGTGGCATGGGTAGAGCGCAGGGGAAACCTGACAGAAAATGGAACAAGCCTGAGAAGGGTCTGTTGGATTTGGCAATGTGCCGGAATCATTCAGCCTTGAAAGCGAATTCCGTCTGGAAAGCGAAGAATGATCTAGCTTTATGGGCTCATTGGAGACAAATTTTATGATTTGAGTTTGTATCGTTGATCCTATCGTCTTGTTCAGGGGAGAGAGGGTCATCAGGATAAGGATTTTGTCCCTTCCAATGAACATTCGCTTGTGAGGGGCAAGATCATTAAAGATCAAAGAAAAAGATTGGATCGAATATTATTAGGGATCATGTAAAGGACGAAAGGGAGTAGACAGAGATGGGGCGAATGTTTGGATATGGTGATATTCGACTTTTTGCAGGATCGGCTAGTCAGGATTTGGCAAAGGAGATCAGCGATTATTTGGGTGTGCCATTAAGTGGATACGATCTGGTCGAGTTCCCCAATGAGAATTTGTTTATCCGCCTGCACGGCAGCGTCCGCGGTCAGGATGTGTTTCTGATTCAATCCATGTCTCCTCCGATTCATCGAAATATGATGGAAATGCTCATCATGATCGATTGTCTGAAACGGGACTCTGCCGGTCGTATTACAGCCGTCTTTCCCTATATGGCCTATGCACGATCGGACAAAAAAGACCAACCGAGAGTACCCATCTCTGCTCGTTTAGTGGCGGATATGATCGAGGTGGCCGGCGCGGATCGTTATATCACCATCGATCTTCACGCCGGACAAATCCAGGGTTTCTTCTCCATCCCCGGGGATGTGTTAACCGCTTTTCACATGCTGAGTGATTACTTCCTGGAGAAGGAATTAGAGAACATCGTGGTTGCGACTGCCGACCTGGGTTTTGCTAAGAAAGGGCGGAATTTCGCGGCCAAACTTGGATTTCCTCTGGCTTTTGTTGAGAAGAGAAGGGTCGGAAATGAGCCCCGCGCCAAGGCGACCACCGTCATTGGTAATGTCTCTGGTAAGGATGTCATCGTTGTCGATGATGAGGTTTTGACGGGTGGATCGCTTTGTGATGCAGCACGCATCGTACGCGAATATGGGGCAAGGGATGTTTACTTCTCCTTTACACATGCAGTTATGGTTGCGTCCGCATATGAAACACTCTCTGCTGTCCAAGGAGTAAAAGAGATTGTCACCACGAATACGGTTCACATCCCTGCTGAGAAACGTTTGCCCAATATGACGATTCTTTCGGTGGCACCGTTGCTTTCTGAAGTGATCATCCGCGCGCATGAGGGTCGTTCTGTAGGTGAGTTGTTCAACGAGTGATGCTTGGGAAAATATCTGAGATTGAATTGTATCTGAAGGGAAATCGCTGACCAATTCTTTGTCAACCATTTTCGACCAGAGTTTCGGTGCTCATTGGCGGCTGTTGAGAAGAATTGCTTAATTGCCTCTTGAGCGAAGGCGGTTCTACACTCTTAGTAAAACGCTGGAAAGGATTCAGGCATCGGGAGATAGGATCTCCATAAGGTTGATGGCTCAAAAATACACAACAACTCAATCAACATTAGAAGCAGGTCAAGAACCGGCAGGGCTCCCATACCCGCCAGCCAAAAAGGCACATATTGGGAAGCAGAGGAGACTTTCCCGCTGACGGATTTGGATGAGGTGTGATTCACCAGGTAACTTGGAATCACTACCAGGATGATGCTCACGGTTCATTCACCTGGAATTGGTCAATGAAAGGCCTCCAGGCGGAGGATTCCTCTCCCTGTTTGAATAGGAGATAGAAATCGCGTGCGATGTCTGCTTGTTGTTCGGGATTGAAATCGAAAAGCGTTTTGCCTGTTTCGAAAGCCTGCAATAGTCCTGACTCCCCTCCATAGTCATAGGATTTAGCTCCGTACTTAAGTTGAACAACAAGGGCATCGTAGAGGTAGCGAATCCCGAACTGCTGATATTGCCAAACATGGGTAAGCTCATGGATAAACCAGGCCATATCACCGAAATCATGATTTACAAGATCGTTGTTCCTGGTTTTGAGGATTACTGGGAAGAGCACACGATTTCCAAGTGTAATGGCATTGTTCTTAGGCGGAGGCTGCTTCTGCATCCATGAGCCAGCTTTGGCCACCCAATTGGGCAATTTTGCTGTCTCATAGATCCAAACTCGGTCATATTGGATACTCTCGATGAAAACCTGTTTGGCTTCCTCGATTTCGATCTCAGTCATTCGTCGGCGCACTTTCGACCTCCAGAACAAACAGGATATTGGATTTATGGTTCATACTGCTGGTTAATTCGTTTTCATTCGCATGCTTTTTCATCTTAAAGAGCTTTCTGGGTCAGAGTATAATCGAGAAAATGCAAACAGCCCCTCGGCAGATGGAGAAACACTTTATTCGGAAGGGGATGCAGAAGGCTATCTGTTGGCGAAAGTCGGTCTGTTCCATAGGGAGGGAATTGTGCGTTCACCATCACGGCTCCAACCCAAAAGTCCATCCCTCCAGAAGGCTATAAAAATTATCCAGGGTGTGATCCGAAAGTTGGATAAGGATGAAGCTGGTGTTCGCGCATCGGCATTGGCATATTATGGACTCCTCTCCTTATTTCCTTTGCTTCTTTTCTTGATTTTTCTTGCCAGCCAGTTTCTAGAATCAAGCAGTGCGAGACACTCGCTCAACAATTACCTTTCAGAAGTTTTGCCCACAGCGACAGATACGGTTCAACAGGTCATCGATCAAACGCTTGAGGCCCGAGGTTCGATCGGTCTGATCGGTGGAATTGGGCTGCTGTGGAGCGCTTCTGCCCTCTTCAATGCTTTATCGACCTCCTTTAATGTAATTTGGGAGGCCAAACCAAGATCTTTCTGGCGGCGTCGTCTCTTGGCCGTAGTTTCAGTGCTGACTATTGGCGTTTTGTTCATCCTTTCGGTGGCTTTCAGCGCTTTGGCGGTGATCAAACTACCCGGTGAGGGGACAACTCTGTGGCGATGGATCGACTTTAGCCTTGGGCTGGTTATCACCATCCTGTTGTTCTGGGTGCTTTTCCATGGCATCCCCAACACAACCGTGAATGCGAAAGCCTCCCTTAGCGCAGCAGTCTTTGCCGGGATCTTATGGCAAGCGGCGAAAAGCATCTTTGCCTGGTATCTCGCCTCCGGTTTTTCGAATTATGGCGCGGTCTATGGTTCGTTAGCTTCAGTCATTGCGCTGATTCTCTGGACTTATCTAAGTGCTTTCATCCTGTTCCTCGGTGCTGAATTTGGCGCCAGCCTTCAACGTGAGCTATGGCCGAATACGAGGAAGAAGAATCGACAAAACAGAACCGCGCCCCGCACTTCGTCCAGCTGAATTGGATGGATGAGACTGTTTGAAAGATGTTCGTAATGATTCAACTCTGAGGGGATGATTGAAGCGGATCTCCTTTCTGCTATGCTTGCCAACCTGTTTATAAAAAGTAGCCGCTACAATGAAATAATTAGTTGGCAGGGCTTTTACGTCCGGTTGGTCGGCGGCGTGGATGCCGCCTCGCTTTTTATGAGGGGTCTAGTATTCATTCTGTCAGAAGCGGATTAACAGAGTGATAAAGCTCTCTCTTCACATGACTTCAAGTGTGCCGCGTTGCTTGGCCTGGAATTCAAACCAGCGGAAAAGCAGGTAGCCACTGAGGATATAAATCAATCCCACCAGTAGCTCGCCGTTCAAAAGAGAAGCGACGTTCTTTAGGCTTTCCCCGGCTATGATGGCTCTGGCGGCAGCGATGCCGCGCGTCATGGGCAGGGCGTAGGATAGGGGCTGCATCCATAGGGGCAGCGAGGAGACCGGGATATTGACTCCCGCGAAGACGAGCAACAGGAAGTAAACCGTGTTGTTGATGAACATCACATTGCGTGTGATCAGACTCATGCAACCCAGGAGCAACCCCATTCCTGAAGTGCTGAAAGTGGTAATGAAAATGGTGAGCGCCAGGGCACCAGGATCCGTTTTTGATAGGTCCAAACGCAGCAGCAGTGCTCCCCATGTGAGTCCGATGACGATCCCGAACATGCCATCAATCACATGCATGAACGCTCTGCCCACAAAGAGTGCCAGGCGATTAGCGGGAGTTGCGAATAAATACGCCAAAGTCCCTTCCCATCGATCGCCGCTGATGCTGAACGTGACACCATAGATGCCGCTCAACGCCGCCACCTGAATCGCGTTGCCGATGATATAAAAGTGAGCATTTTCGCGCCCTGTGGCATACATCCCCAGCAAGGTGAAGAAGAGGATTTGGAAAAGGGGTGAGATGACTTTGGTGGCAAGGTAAGTCATGGGACGGAGCCAGTGAAAAAGGGCAATATAGGAGAGCAAGGCGCCATGAAAAAAGAGACGGATATTGCTCAGAATTCTTTTCATACCCAGCTCTCCTCTTATTGACCGATCAGTGTGGCATCCATGCGCGCCTTACGTAGCATCACTCGAAACAGCTTTCTCGAAATCAACAAGTAGATGACCCCGAAGAGGATCATCAACATCCAGCAGAGTGCGATCTCGGGAAAGGGCGCATTTCCGCTGGAGGCGCCATGCAAAGCACGTGCAGTCCAATAGGGTGAAAGGAGATAACTGAGGGGCGTCGTCCAACCTGGGAGCAATGCGATTGGGAATAGGAAACCGCAGAGAATATAAATAGGATATTCCATCGAATTTTGCCAGCGCTGTACGCTTGGGTTCATCACGAATACCGGTGCGATCGCCAGACCGAAGCATACGAATGAAATCACTCCCAAAACTATGGAGACAGCAAAGTAGAAGGGGTGAGTGATTTTTAGCGGCAGGCTGAAAATCAGGGCAGCAAGTAAATAGCTGGCGAACATCGAGAGGAGAGACTGCAGTACACTGGCAAGGTTCTTCCCGAAGATGATCACCTGGATCGGAGTCGGTTGGGCAACAAGAAATTCTAAAGTGCCTGTCCAACGTTCTTCCGTGATGCTGTTACCGCTCATGAACACTAAGTTGGTCCACAGACCAGTCATCCCACTTCCGACAACGACGAAGATGCCGTAATCCCCACCGCGCTCCTTCAGCATCCATATGCCAAGGATGGCGATGATCAGCGGTTGCACCAGGATCCCGAAAAGTACGAAGGAATCGGTGAAGCTTTGCTTAATCGTCAATTCGAAAGCCGCAAACACGACTCGTGTAGTTTCCTTGGTTCGTTGCCAAATCATATTTCAGCTCCAACCAGGCGGATATAGGCATCTTCCAGGGTGGGTTCATGCACCGAGACGCGTCCCACACGGATCCCTTCCAAAGCCGAGAGCAGGTCGGGGACGATCTCCGACCCGCGCGCAGAATGGACACGCAAAACCTGTTTCTGATCGCGGTTCTCCACCGAAACGAGATCGACGAATGGGAAGGCCCGCAGACGCTCTAAGGTATCCGGGGGCACACCGTAAACCTCCAGCTCAATCACCGAAAGATCTTGAACATGGCCTTTTAATGCTTCGGGAGTGTCAAGAGCGATGATTTTGCCATGGTTGATCACGGCGATGCGCTCACAGAGCGAATCCGCCTCAAACATGTAATGTGTGGTGAGCAGGATAGTTTTCTTTTCGGCTTGCAGGTTGCGGATCACCTGCCGCGTCTCGCGTGCGCCTACTGGGTCAAGGCCGATCGTGGGTTCGTCAAGGAAAAGCACCTCGGGATCATGAATGAGAGTCCTGGCGATATGCAGCCGTTGTTTCATACCGCGCGAATAGCCCTCCACCTTCTCTTTACCACGGTCGGATAGGCCTACCAATTCCAACAGGTAGGGGATCCGCTTTTTCGTAATTTCGGGTTCAACATGATATAAGGTGGCGAAATATCGCAAGTTGTCTACACCGGAGAGTCGCCAATAGAGTCCTCTTTCGCCGCCGAAGATGAAACCGATCCGCGCTCGGATTTCATCCGCATCTTTGACGATGTCTTTGTCGAAGATGCGAGCTGTGCCAGAAGTCGGGATGAGGAGCGTTGTAAGCATCTTTACGGTAGTGGTTTTCCCAGCGCCATTAGGGCCCAGCAGTCCGAAGAGTTCACCGGAGTTCACCTCAAATGAGATATCCTCCACCGCGACCACTTCCTTGATCTTGCGTCGGATGACCCCGATGCTGGCTTTATACACTCTTCGAAGGCGTTCCACTTCAATAGCGGACATGCGACCTCTTTCCCTTCAAGCTGTACATCGTTAACCGGAATTTGCACTCTAGTTTACCATCGCTTGATAAAATGGGTTCACAAGAACCGCCCAGCGTTCTATGGCCACTAAGAGCCAATACACACGGTGATTCAAGATGCGCTGCAGGATGAATCTCTCAAATTCCGACCGTTTTCTAAGTAATTCGATGGACTGAATGCGAACGAATCGGATGCAAGCCACCTTTGATTACCTGATCGATCTTATTAAAAGTTGATCTTGATCCGATATTAATCCCGAGGCCGAAATCCACCATCTCATGGGCTAAGCCCTTAGAAGAGCAGGTCCAGAATGCCCATTCAAGTATACAAGGAGGGCGTTATAAACGAACGGGAGGGAAAAAGACGATGTGACCTGAGCATCTTTCCAGAGCCAGGCTGGAAATTACCTTCTCTTCTGGCAAGTTCCTTTCTCTCCTCGGTTGAGGTCGTCAACGCAAACCCCGGATTTTTGCCCGATATTCTAAGAAGAGCAAATATTAGGAAGGATAATCTAATAATAATCCCTGTCCCTTCCATCATTCATTCCCACCTGGTTTCCCTAAGAGAGTATTCATGACACGGCGCAGAGAAAGGCTGGTCGATGAGAGCAAGGCATCCGCTTGAAACGCGCGCGCTGAGAGAAGGACGATGAAGTAGGTAGTGATAACCAGGCCGAGGAGGCTAAGCACAGGTTGCCATGCTGGCAGATCTAGTACGGTCATCCTAGTGACCATCGCGACCGGCGAGGTAAGGGGGAAGAGGCTGAAAAAAGTGGCCAAGGAACCATTAGGGGCTTCTGCGAAGATCGAGTTCAATATTATGGGGAAGAAGAGAGGAAAGGTGGCGATAAACGAGAATTGAGCACCTTCCCGGGCGGTAGGTGCGAGAGCGCCAATGGCTCCTAATAATGAAGCATATAAAAGATAGCCTAAGAGGAAAAAGGCCACAGTCCAAAGGATCATCTCCGAGTCGAGGGAGAGGAAGGCGTTAGAAAGGCCTCCGCTAAGCTGACTCAACGCAAAATATCCACCAGTAAACCAGATGATCATCTGAAGGACTCCCACGGCTCCTAAACCTATTAGTTTGCCGAACATTAACTCGCGTGGTCGCAGACTGAGCAGGAGCACTTCCATTGTGCGATTCTCCTTCTCCTTGGTGACACTTGTCAGCATGAGGTTGCCGGTTAATGTAATCAACATGAAGAAGATAAAAACGGTGACGAATGGAAGCATAAAAGGAGGTGCCCCTACTTCGCTCGCCTCTGAGTTTGGTTGTGCAGGAGCCAAGCGTTGTGCTGACAACTGTGATGTTGGTGATTGCAAGATTTTTATCAGCCGCAGGTCTCCCAGCAGGTTGAAATTGATGACATATTCGATCAAGCTATTGGTTTGGATGTTTTGAAGCGGGGAAAATTCATTGACAACCAAGATGATTTCGGTGGAGGTCAGAAAATCCTGCGGGATGAGATAATACTGGTCGATTTTTCCCGCTAGAAGCGCTTCTTGAGCAGCCTTCTCTTCGGGAAAGGCTTCGAAATTTCTCTTGGAAACGCCTGTAGGAAGCTCAATGATAATTCCGGCACGATCGATGTATCCACTATGAATCGTGCGAGCAAGGCTGGAAATGTCGGGTGTTGCGCTAAATGATCGTTCTGAAAGAGCGGACGATCCGACGGATAGTCCAAGCACCAGAGCCGGGAATAGAAAAGTCATCACCCAATATGAACGCTTCTTAAGAGTGGTAAGGATTTCATGTTGAATGACTAGAAAAACATTACGCATGCTTACTCCCTTCGGTCATTTTCTATCGAGACAGCTCCTCGCCTTGATCGTAAAAGTTGGGTTAAAGAATGAAGTCCAAGCCTCTGACCGTAGCTCAGCATACCCAGCCGAAAGATTTTGGCGGATATCCACATGACGAGGCATGCGGTTGAAACCAGCATGATCCAACTGACCACCAACTGCCAAAAGGGCATCACGGTCAGGCCCCAGCGCATAACAATCGTCAAGAAGGAGGTGAGTGGGATCATGGAGAACGCCACCAAAAGAGGATTATTGGGATCCGAGAAGATCATCGGGCTGAGAAACCAGGGAAGCATGAAGGGCAGATTGATGATGCCAGCGATTTGTTGTCCCTGACTGAATTCGGTCACCATGCCCCCGATAGCGGTCATGATAGCGGAGATGAGTGCAAACGTGGGGAGGTAGAAAAGCAGAACGATCGAGATATAGCTCCAATCGAATTGGAGCAAGCGAAGCTCCTCGATAAAATTCGATGCCACATAAACTCCCACGACAAGCGTGAGTGACCATAGGATCAATTGACTGAGGGAGAGTGCGAACAAACCAACAGCTTTACCTGTGAGCAGTATTTCAGGTTTGATAGAGGTCGCCATGATCTCGATGGTGCGATTCTCTTTCTCGTCCGCTACTGCCTGAAGCATGAAACCTGATGAGGTCATCACCGAAACGAAGAGCAGCAACCCGGATAGAAAGGGCAAGAAAATATTAATGAAACCAGCGCCTGCGCTGACTTCCTTTTGATTATCTGCAGATCGGATGGTAAGTATAGGACCTTCTTCTATCAAATTCTTTACATCTTTCGGGTAACCGGAGAGGAGTTGGTTGCGGACAAAAACGTCGAACTGTGATAATGCCTCCTCTGGGTATTCATCCCAGTAGTATAGGCTCAGCGCTTGTGAAGTCAGATAATCCTCCTGGATGACGACATATGCCTGGATCTTGCCTGCTTTCAGGTCAAAAAGGGCTCCTTCTTCCTGTGAATATGGGAGGATTTCGATCGCATCCTTGTCCTGAATGGCAGTCTGATTTTGTGCGACAATCCCGGCAAGATCGACATACCCTATCGGGCGACGATCGATCCCTGCTCGAATGGCGAAAATGCTTAGAGCAATGATCAACGCCAATCCCGCCGGGATGCCAAGTGTGGAAATTAGAAATGAGCGTTTACGGATACGGATCAGATATTCATGCTTGGCAATTAACCAGAATTCACGCATGGCTCAATCCTTCCCTCCGCCCCTGAACCACCGTGATGAAAATGTCCTCCAGAGAAGGCTCCGCGATCTCGAAGCGTTCGATATTAATGTTCGGCTCAGCTGCCAGAGCCCGAAAAACCGATTGAGGATCGATGCCACGTTCAAGCGTTAAGTGCCATTCGCTGTTCTGCCTGCGAGTTTCAAGCACACCCGGAAGATCGCTTATTTCTCCTTGGGATTCAATCAGGATCGCGTTTCCGGCAAAATTGCGTTTGATCTCATCCACCTGACCGTAGAGCACTACCTGACCTTTGTCAATGAGGACAATCCGGTCGCACATCGCTTCCACCTGATGCATCTGATGGGTGGACATGATAATGGTCTTCCCTTTACGGCGCTCTTCGTCAAGAATATCTTTCACCAGGCGGGTGTTCACCGGATCGAGGCCGGAGAAGGGCTCATCCACGATGATGAGATCCGGATCGTGGAGCAGTGTCGCAATGATTTGAGCTTTCTGTTGCATTCCCCGGCTTAGTTCCTGGATCTTTTTGCTTTTATGCTCAATAAGATCGAATTGTCGTAACCATTGTTGAAGATTCGTACGGGCTGCAGAAGCTTCCAGACCTTTTAGGGTCGCTAAGTAGATCAATGTGGGCTCTAACTGGAGATCTTTATACAGCCCGCGCTCCTCGGGAAGGTAGCCAATCCGTTTCTTGATGTTTTCATTGATCGTATTGCCATAGAGATACACTTCCCCTTGGTCGGGTTTGAAGATGTCCAACATGACGCGAATCATTGTCGTCTTTCCGGCCCCATTCGGCCCGAGCAGCCCAAAGATCTCTCCTTTTTCGACTTCAAAGCTGACGTCATCCACCGCTCTGGTCTTGCCAAAAGCTTTGCTAACATGATTGATTTGAATGGTAGGCATCAAAGCTCCTTTCGAATAATGGAATGAATGCATCATTTGATATTCCCCAGTTGAATGCTGTCAACTGAATTTATGGGGATCTTCCAGGAAGTGGGAATTGAATGTTTTTGCCCTTAAACTTGAGATCAGTCGTACGATATGTTAATTATGCCATGAACTTGAGGTTCATATCTGATGATTATGTTGATATTAACCTGACAATGAGGCGCCATCGATCCGTTGTCTGCATTCCGATTTTGGCAAGAGGCGATCAATCAGGATGAGCTATACTATAGGCTGAATTCGTTTCCTTCTTGAGAGGCGAATAGGACGGAAGGAAAGTCCATTATTCTGCTGAGGAGCGAAGCCATGATGATCACAACCGATGGTCCTTGGTTCAAAGACGAGCATGGACGAATCCTGCTCTTGCGGGGCGTTAACTTGGGCGGAAGCTCTAAAGCGCCCTTCAAGCCGGATGGTGCAACCTATCGGCGTGAAGGATTTTTCGATCATCGCGATGTTTCCTTTATCGGGAGACCCTTTCCTCTGGAGCAAGCAGACGAGCACTTTACCCGTTTGCGCGAGTGGGGTTTAACCTTTCTCCGTTTTCTCATCACCTGGGAAGCGATTGAACATGCCGGACCGGGGATCTACGACGAGGCTTATCTGGATTATGTCGCACACATTGTCGAGAAAGCTGGGGAGTATGGTATTACGCTCTTCATCGACCCCCACCAGGATGTTTGGAGCCGTTTCTCTGGAGGGGATGGCGCGCCAGGATGGACTTTTGAAGGAATCGGGATGGATATTACCAAATTAGACCAAACCGGTGCAGCCATCCGGCATCAAATCTATGGCGACCCTCTTCCACGCATGATCTGGCCGACGAATGGGTTCAAATTGGCCTCGGCGACGATGTTCACGCTCTTCTTCGGAGGGAACGATTTCGCGCCGCTGACCAATATTGATGGAGAGCCCATTCAAGAATATTTACAAAGGCATTATATCGAAGCCATAAAGCAGGTGGCAAAACGACTGAAAGGCTTCTCGCATGTGCTCGGCTACGATGTGCTGAATGAGCCTTCAGCAGGATATATTGGCTGGGCTGATTTGAATGATCTGGGGCATACCATCCGGCTCGGGTCTTCACCTACACCCTATCAATCCATGCTGCTTGGTGAAGGTTATCCGCAGGAGGTAGAGGTCTATGGCATAAAGCGCTTGGGAATTCGGCGTATTGGCTCAATTGTATTAGGCCAAGAGGGAGAAAGGGCATGGCTTCCAGGTCATGAGGATATCTGGCGCAAGCATGGCATTTGGGATGTGGATCAGGATGGTAAGCCGCGCTTGCATCGGTCAGACTATTTTTGCGTTATTAACGGGCGCTCGGTTGACTTCACTCAGGATTATTACCGACCTTTTGCAAATTGCTTCGCCAGAGAGCTCCGCTCTGTCCACCCGAAAGCTTTAATTTTTATTGAGTCAGCGCCCGGTCACTTAGCTCAGCGCTGGAGTGCATCGGATGCTGATCGCGTGGTATGGGCGCCGCATTGGTACGATGGTTTCGTCTTGACGCTGAAAAAGCATCTGCCATTCCTCGCTGCAACTTTTCCTGATGGGCGTTTGATCTTGGGGTCAAAGAAGATCCGAAAGAATTTCGCCCGGGAGATCGCCTGGCTGAAGAGCGGGGCATCCGACTTTATAAATAACGTTCCGACAATCATTGGAGAATTTGGCATCCCGTTTGATCTGGATAATAAAAAAGCATATCAGAGTGGTGATTATCGTGATCAGGTAAGCGCCATGGATCGAAGCTTTAAGGCGATTGAGGAGAATCTAGTGAGTTGCACGCTCTGGAATTACACTGCCGATAATACCAATGCGCGCGGCGACCAGTGGAACGATGAGGACCTCTCCATTTTTAGCCGTGATCAGCAAACGGATCCGAGCGATATCCATTCAGGGGGGCGTGCTTTAGAGGCGGTGGTCCGACCTTACGCTGCGCGTATCGCCGGCGAACCGCTCCACATGTCTTTCGATGTGCGAAGGAAAAGATTCGAGTTCCGTTTTCGCCATGATCCTGATGTGACTGAGCCAACGGAGATCTTTGTACCGAGTTATCACTACCCGCAGGGTTATGAGGTAGAGCTATCGGATGGCAGCTTCTCATCCGAAGCGACAAGACAAATCCTGGAGTACCGGCCCGGTCATGCGATTGAGGTCCATACGATTATTATTCAATCCAAGTAAGGATATGTAGTTTTACAAAGGAGTGGCGCTTTAGTAGAAGCGGCGGGCAGCGATAAATTCAGTCGTTTTCGCAAGACTTCGTCCATCCTTTCATTATTGACATGCGTATTAGATGTCCTTCGCCACATTTGGCAATTGCGAGTATCATGACGCAATTAAGTGCAAGGGTAGATGGGTAGACAACGGCAATGATAGAGATGGGGCCTCAAACGGGTACGATATCAACTGCATAGTTGCCAGACACTGAAATGTGCCCAATTTTAAGGGATTCGCTGTGCCCACATCCGGATTTGAAATCCGTCATAAAGTGCTGGATGTTCCATTTTGCTCGCGCTACAGACGATAGATCTCGCCAAATTTATCTGTAAGATAATTGATAAACGGTTCAGAGGAGAGCTCCCCTTCAACAGCGCGCTCGGCGATCTCGGGTAAGGTAAATTTCCCGCCATGCCGATGGATGCGCTCGCCAAGCCATTGGGTGATTTGATCGAAGTTCCCGGCTGCCATTTCGTCTTTGGTTTCGGGATGCTCTTCCATCAGCTTGTACCACAACTGCACGGCGAAAATGCTGCCCAGTAGGTAGGAGGGGAAATAGCCCATTAAATCGGTCCAGTGGACATCCTGGAGCACTCCCAGCGCATCATTGGGGGGCACAACCCCGAGATATTCCTCCATCTTGGCGTTCCAAAGCTCCGGTAAATCCGCAATCTTGACTCTGCCGTTAATCATCTCATTCTCCAATTCAAATCGGAGCATGATATGTAGACCGTAGGTGACGGGGTCGGCCTCGACGCGGATCAAGCCAGGTTTGACCTTATTGATCGCCCGGTAGAAATCCTCCATATCCACTTTTTCCAGCGATGGGAAGGTCTTTTGCATTTGAGGATAGAAATAGACCCAGAAATCCCGACTCTGTCCGATGATCATTTCATAGAAGCGGGATTGCGATTCTCCCGTCCCCATGCTGTATTGCGCTGTCAGCATTCGATAGAGTTCCGGGCTGGACTGCTGTCGATGGATGGCATGCCCCGCTTCGTGAACGGAGGAGAAAATAGTGGATATCGGTTGATCGTCTTGAATCCGAGTGGTAATGCGGACGTCACGGAAGGAATTGCCAGAGGTGAAAGGGTGTGTGGTGAGATCGAGCCTTCCATGCTTAAAACTATAGCCAAGCTTCTCTGCCATGATGCGACTCATCTCGAGCAATTGATCTTGTGGGAAGGGGCCATGTAAGAAACTATCCTCCACTTGCTTTGTTTGGCTGATCGCTTTTACCAATTTAACCAATTGCGGTCTTAGCGCCGAGAAAATGACGTCAATCGCCTTGGCTGCCATCCCCGGCTCATTAAATGCGATCAATGTGTCATAAGGATTCTCTCCTTGCTTATGGAGAAGTTCGGCGAACTCAAGCTGGAAGTCCAGGATCTTTTCCAGATGTGGCCGAAAGAGATTGAAATCACTTTTTTGTCGTGCCTCCTTCCAGGCCTCATAGGCCATCGTGCTGGCGGAGGTGAAAGCTTCCATTTTACTAGATGGAATCTTGACCAGTTTCTGATAATCACGCCAATTCACGCGGATCATGCTGGCTTCATCTGAGTCATAATCCAACTCTTCGGCATAACCCCTCAATTCATCCAACAAGCGACCGAATGCTTCATCGGTCCGCATCTCATGGGCTATTCTATTAATCGTTGCCATTTGGTCGGCACGCGTCTGAGCTGAGCCGGGGGGCATGTAGGTTTGCATGTCCCAGTTCATCAGGTGAAGGGCGCCCTCGAGATCTTCGATGTGTGCCAGACGTTGTTTTAGTTGTGCGATTTTCTCGTCCATTTGTACCTCTCATTGTTTCAGTTTCAGGGAAGGGATAACAGAGTCCGTTCCTTTGGATTCGTCTATCAGGGCATATGTAACTATACTTTCGAATAATACTCAAGAGGAAATAGCGTGATGATAAATCAGGGAATTCTTTTCCAGGCTTCCATCTCTCAAAACCGGCTCTGATGTGTGCCTAATCCTAGTAGATCGGTCAAGGTTTCCGGGGATGATTTGAAATGGAAGCTTGGCACATCCAGCAAGCATGACAGAAAGCCAAATATTTTCTTAATGACTTCTTCACATTTTCAGAAAATCTTTTTGTTATCCTTTGGGTATGTTCAAAAGGATCTTTGGCTTAAAATCGGTTCAATTTATCAAGAGCTTATAGAAAGGAGATTTTAGATGGAAAATCCAAAGAAATGGTCACTGTCCCCACTCATTCGGATATTCGTCGTAATCCTGGTATTGGGCGCAGTTGGCCTGAGTGTGATGGCCTTTGCATCGGATGCTGCTATCGATAAAGCGCTCGTCATCCAAGATGAAGAGGATGAGCCGGACACGCCGCCAGCACCCTTCTTCGGGAGGGGAGGTTTTCGTGGTTTTGGCCATCACGGCTGGTTCGGTCCTGGAGAGGACCTCGATTACGATGCCTTCCTGGCGGATGCGTTGGGCATCAGCATCCAAACGCTTCAGGAGGCATATGCCGAGGCGAATGCCGCCATGCTTGAGCAAGCCGTAGCTAAAGGCTACATCACGGAAGAACAGGCAGAACTGATGAAAGCTCGCCAGGCGCTCATGCAGTATATCGACCGGGATGAGCTCACGGCGAAGGCCTTAGGCATTAGCGTTGAGGATCTGCAAGAAGCCCGTGAAGCAGATCAATCCCTCTCTGACCTGTTTGATGAACTGGGGCTAAAAGCCTCGGATGTGCGTGAAGCTTTGCAGGATGCCTATGAAGAAGCGATTAAGAATGCCGTAAGCGCAGGTGTCATCACGCAGGATCAGGCGGACCAGATAGTGAGCGGCGATTTTGTCGGTCCGATGCTCGGCGGTCGACGTGGATTTGGCGGTCGCGGAGGGTTTCCTAGAGGCGAGTGCCCCTGTCCATGCGAACCCGATAGCGATACAACGACGGGGACCAGCTTCTAAGCTCATAAGTAGAGGATCGTATGAATGGTGAAGCCAGGGGCGCGATCCGGATCGCGCCCCTGGCGGATTAACAAGGGCGAAATGATTGTTTTGTTGGGAGATAGCTAATTCTATCCTTTTTCTTCGTTCTTCTCCTTGCCGGCTATCTATTGCTGTTTATCGAAAACATAGCTCCCTATCGACCGGTCATTATGATGCCCAGTAGGCCATCATCCAGCTTAGAATTTGATGGTCCTCAAATATTTCATTTGGGAATGGAAGGATAAATTGCATTTCTCGATAGGATCGTGGTTGTTTTATATTTCCGGGATCAATCGCAAGAGGCGACAGCAAGAATTGGGCATGCGAATGGAGATTTCATAGATCGGGTTTGTGATCTGAAATAACCCTGCATGCTTTCTGTGAAGATCCGATCTAGGGTAACGATTTTGCTTGCTTATCTGCTTGGCATTCCGTCTGCTCATCTACGGGGTTGCTCTCTCGCTAGGATCATCTCGCATTTTGGCTAAGATTGCGACTTTTGTGCTGCTCTATTAATGCCCCAGCCAGACTTCGACATGGTGCTCAGCCTCAGACAAATCCGGCGAGATCAGGTTGCCTGGGACGATTTTGCCATCTACCCTCATTTCTACTACGCCCTTACAGACATTCTTCGGATTATGGACGATAATGAGGAATTTCCGACCTCTGAACCTGCGCGTAGCTGAAAAGCTGCTCCAAGTCGATGGGATGCAGGGGTCGATCCGCAAACCGTCATATTCGGGGTGGATGCCGAGGATCCACTGTGTGATGGCAACATAGTTCCAGGCCGCTGTGCCCGTCAGCCAGGAATTCTTGGCCTCGCCATGTTTGGGAGCATCGCGACCAGCGATCATCTGGGCATAGATATAAGGCTCGCACTTATGGATGTCGCTGATCTCCTCACGCGCCGAAGGGTTGATGCGGAAATAATAATCGTAGGCCTGGTTACCGCGTCCGATCTTGGATTCAGCAATCATGATCCACGGGTTGGTGTGGCAAAAAATACCGGCGTTTTCTTTGTATCCAGGCGGGTATGTGGATATCTCCCCTAGATGGAGGTAATAGCGGCTATAAGCTGGTTGATGCAAGACGATGCCATGGGAAGTAGCCAATCGTTCTGCCACCGAATCAAGAGCCTGCTTTGCGCGGCCACTTTCGAGGCCCAGACCCGCCATAACGCACATTCCCTGAGGTTCGATGAAAATTTTCCCCTCATTACACTGCCTCGAACCGATCGGGTTGCCATAATCATCGTATGCGCGACGGAACCATTCGCCGTCCCAGCCTGCTGCCCAAATCGTTTTCTCCATCTCCTGCGCAGCTTTACGAAAGACCTTGGCGTCCTGTTCGCGTTTCTGCCGTGTTGAAATTTCTGCCATTTCATTGGCTGCCAGAATGAACATTCCGGCGATGAACACACTCTCGGCGATCTTGCCGTCTTTATTTATCGTCGTCTGGAAGGACTGACCGGGTGTGTCGGAGAAACAGTTCAAGTTCAGGCAGTCATTCCAGTCGGCGCGGCCTATGAGTGGCAGTCCATGCGGGCCTAAACGGTCAAGTGTGTACTGGATCGCGCGTTGTAAGTGGCCGTACAGCGGCTCTTCCGTACCGGGACCGTTGTCATAGGGCACAGATTCATCCAGGATGCCATAGTCGCCAGTCTCTTTAATGTAGGCAGCCACAGACAACACTAGCCAGAGCGGATCATCGTTGAAGCCGCTGCCCACATCGTTATTGCCGCGCTTGGTCAGCGGCTGGTACTGGTGATATGCGCCGCCGCTCGGGAGCTGCGTTGCGGCCAAGTCGAGGATGCGTGCGCGTGCTCGTTCGGGGATCAGGTGAACGCAGCCGAGCAGGTCCTGATTAGAGTCACAGAAGCCTATGCCGCGCCCTATGCCTGACTCAAAAAAGGATGCAGAACGCGATAAATTGAGGGTGACCATCCCTTGATAGGCATTCCAGATGTTGACCATGCGGTTGGTGTGCACATCAGGAGTCGAGACCTGAAGTATATCCAGCAGGCCGTCCCAGTAAGCCCGCAGATTCAAAAAGGCCTGCTCAACTTCATCGGCATTCAGGTAACGGGCAATGATTGGCAGAACCGTACGCTTGTTGATGATTTGCGAATCAGGAGGGTCGAACTTCTCATCCTGCGGATTTTCATGATAACCAAGGATGAAGATGACTTTTCTCTCTTCGCCGCCATTCAGTTGGATTTTAACATGCTGTGCGCCGATAGGTTGCCAGCCGCGGCTTTGACCTGCACTTCGGGGGCGCTATGCTGGCGCATAGGGGTCAGCACATGTTCAGTGGCGCCTTTGTAGTTGTAATCGCCGCTGGGTTGTTTGACAAAGCCGTAGCTACTGGATGTCTTGATGAAGGCTACCTTCAGTTCCGAGCAAATCTGGCAGAGTTTGATGATGTATTCGTCTTACAGGTAATTGGTCTCGAAAATAACCTTGAGAATTGCACCGTTGTGGAGGCACGCCTGGTTGACTGCGTCGATGTCAGCGCGGGCAAAGTCACAATAGCCCCCCAGGGCTTTACCGATATTGATGACCATGTCAATCTCGGTGGCGGCGTCGCGAATGGCCTGTTCGGTTTCGGCAACCTTTATTTGGGAGGTGTTGTTGCCATGCGGGAAGCCGATAACGGAGAAAATTTCGACACTGGAGCCTTGTAGGGCTTCCTTGCACATCGTCACAGCGTAAGGTTTGAGGCAAACGATGGTGACATCGTAGCGTTCCGCAATTTCGCAACCCTTGAGAATCTCCGTGTCGGTCATGGTGGGGTGGAATAGGGAGTGGTCAATCATTTTAGATGAATTTTAGGGTGAGGAATATGTTTATAAGAGTTACCTTTCTGTTCTATGGATGCAAGGTGAACGCGCTCGCGCAGGGGCCTTAGCAAGGCAAACTCAGCCCGCGGGGTTATGGATGACCCTCTTCTCCTTCGCGGACGCATATGCATTTTGGATGAGGATGAGGGCCGCCCGGGCATCCTCCAGGGTCGAGATCGGTTTAGTGCCCTTAAGCGCCGCGTCGCTAAACGCCTGCGCAAGATGGTAGAACGAGTCGCCGTATTCAAAGTCAGTTTCCATCTTCTTCCCATCCACATACAGGCCGTCAGCGATGAGCAGGTTGGCTTTGTCGCCCTCGATACGGACCTCGCCGGCCGACGGATCTCCGCTAGCCCAGGATTGAAGAATATTTCCGATCGCGCCGTCCGGGTATTGGAGACCGATCAGCGAGATGTCCTCGCTCTCTAATTCGAGGTAGTGCTTCTTCGCGTCGAAGGAGAAGAGGTAGGAGGGCCGTCCCATGAGATAGAGGGATTGGTAAACAAGATGTGTCCCGCTGTCTATCATCGCGCCCCCACCGGATGCGTTAAGCGACTTCCGCCAGCCCGCGGAACTTACCTCGGGAATAAAGTGGACGGCGCGGAAAGACGCGTACGACACGTTCCCCAGCATGCCGGAGGCGAGGACCTCCTTTGCCTTGCGGACAACCGGTCTATATACAAAGTTGTGGCCTGGCATCACAACCACACCCGCAGCCTTCGCGGCCTGCTCCATCCTCCCTATCTCCTCGGCCGAGAGCGCAACGGGTTTCTCCACAAGCACGTGCTTCTTTGCTCTAAGTGCTGCCAGGGTCTGTTCCGTGTGGAGCCAAGTGGGGGTCAGAATAGCAACCGCGTCCACCCCCGGGTCGCCGAGTACTTCCTCGTACGACCTCCAGCCTTTGATCCCCCATTCATTGCACCGCGCCCGGCACGCTTCGTAATTCTCTGGTGCATCGCATGCTCCCACAACCTCGATCGATGAAACCCTCTTCATCGCCTTGAAATGCCAATCCGCGATCCAACCCAGTCCGATGTAAGCAACCCTTATCTTATTCATTACTAATCTCCTGATTTCTATTGATTTGTTATTTTGAACGCCCGTTCTACCCCATTAAGCATACCCGCTCCAGTCGAATACAACACCCACGCACTCCGGCTTCTTTACCCGGACACCCGCATACACAGCCTGTGCGTCCGCGGGGTCCGCGACCATGGTCGTGAGCGGGTTGATCTTGAGCCGATCGTCTGCGAGGAGGCGGAAGATGCATTCGGCATTATTCTGGAATGAGTACCGCACATGGCCAGACGTTCCCTTCTCGACGGGAAACCGCCATTCGTGCGCTCCCTTGACCGTGACGCAACCGTTGCTCCAGAGATGAGACCGGTTGAGGAAATCCGTCAGATTCACCATACATTCTCCTCTCGGGCTTCCCAAAAGCACGAGGTCACCCAGGGGACCGACAAGTTCGGCTGCCTTCGGTGCTATCGAAGGTACACCGGTCGCCTCTACGACCGCACGGCAGAATGCTCCCCCCGTGATGCGGGAGACCTCCTGGTTCACATCCGACCGCCCGTCCACAACGTGGCGGATCCCGCACTGCTGAGCAAGGCTGAGCCGATCCTCAGCTAAGTCGATGCCAATGACTTCGCACCCCGCGAGGGTAAAGAACTGGGCCGCCAGGTTGCCGACGAGTCCGAGTCCATACACCGTGACGAAGTCGCCAAGCGCGACATCCGCGACCCTGAGGGCAGTGATTGAAACCTGGGCCATCCTTGTGAACACCGCCTTTCTCACCGGAAGGCCTTCAGGCACCTTCGCGATCATTACGTCGGAGAGGCTGGCCGTTGCATGCTTCGAATGCGTGAACACAAGGTCGCCCTTTGTTAAATGTTCAAGCCCGGGTCCAGTCTCCTGAATCCTTCCTACGGCCCCGTAACCTGGGATGTACGGCAGGGGTGCCCAGGAGCTTTCCGTACCCGCAAGGATCGCGGACTCCGTCCCGGCGCTGAGGATGGATGCCTCGGTCCTAATGACCGCCTGCCCCGGCTTGAGCCCCTCCGTAGCCAGCTCCGCATCCTTAAACTCCACGTTCCAGGGGCTTGTGAACACAATTGCCTTTGTCTTCATAGTGATCTCCTTTACATTTTGAATATTCCAAGATTTTTGTTTCGTCCAACTGGCAGCGCCAATCAACCCGGCAGCTGTGCCCCAATTAAGCGCGGATAATTTCAATCTGCTATTCGTCTCGATTTTGCCAATCTGGGTAAGCACCCGCATTTCCAGGCAGACTGGTTGTTGAATGAAAAAGGTGATGGCAAATGACAAACTCTCATCAAGCCTCCAGTTGCATGTTTGGGATGGCTTTGCGCCATGCGGCAATCAGGCGATCCTCTTAGATGGCTTCTTCGGGGGAAGGCAATGCGCCGCGCCAGGTCAATTCTCTTTTGCGAAAGCCGTAGAATATCGTTCCCATGAAGCACAAACCTGCCACGATTGCCAGGGGTACCGCCCAGTTGCTTGGATAGTGTACCACTCTGCCCAGCACAGGGAAGAAGGTCTGATCGGGAGCGCTCATAACTAGCGTCGATTGATCGCCCAGGTAATGGACCAACGCCAGCAACTGGTTGTCGGCCTGTTGCAGGCTGGCGGGATTAACCAACTCGAGGTGATCCAGCGAGGTGTGTAACTCTGGATAGGGTGCGGCCGTGTCAATTTCGACTCCAGGTACGCCGGCCCGCGCAAATGGCAGCAGGTCTTCTTCGCCGCCTGGGAAGATGTGGAAGGGCAGCGACATGTAGGTCGGTCCGGTTGACGACGTGCTGCGGGCCAGCGCCTGGACCCAAGAGCCGTTTCCCCGGCCGGTGCGTGTGAGCAACGGTGGCTCTTCTCTGAACTGATCCATGTTGATCACAAGCCTGACATCCTCGAACCAGGGGTGTTGGGCGACAAAGGCGTGCGCGCCGATGGCGCCGGGTTCCTCGCCGTCGTTGAAGGAAAATAGCACATCCTGGCGCAGTTCGGGACCCGCATGCAGGGCGCGCAGGAGTTCCAGGACCGTGACGATGCCCGATCCGCTATCTACCACCCCCGGGCTTTGAGGAGCAGAGTCATAGTGGGACATCAAGAGGATGGCGTCTTCGGGGTCCGTGCCCGGCAGCCGGACGAGGATATTCTCCACCGCCCGGCCCAGGACAAACCCGGGATGATCGACTCGCACCCCGAAGGTTTTTTGCACCTGTGGCTCCAGGCCAAGGGCGTGGATCTCACCCAGAAAATAGTCGCGCACGTTGGCGTGCGCCCGAGAAACGCCCATTGGGTGGGGTTCCCGGGCGATGATGGTCAAGCCCTGCATGGCCCTTGCTGCTGAAAAATCTATTGTGGGCGCGTCGGCGGGCAGCGGTGCAGGAGGAGAGATCCAGGCCATGGTGAGGAAAGCAGCACCTCCGAGGATGCACAAAGCCAGGATGGGGAAGAGGATTTGGTTTGTCTTTTTCATGGAATACTCATACAGCTGTACAGCCTAAATGTCGGATGTAGCGATAGGTCAGGTTACCTTCGCCACACGGCGTTTCTTTCGATGGGTGAGCAGGTAGGCAGGCAACCCCAACGGACCCAGGAGGATTGTTACCAGCATCCAGACCAGCCGCCTGCCTAGAGACGCTGGCTGACCCAACGCCATGCGCCAGATGACGAAAGCCAGCGACAGCACGACCAGCAGAATCCAGATCGGCCAGACGCGGTGCAAGACTGTCAAGCCGCCCCAGGTCACCGTGGGCGGGAGTAGCGGTTGATAGAGTGTCAGGTCGGGTTGCGTAGAAATGCCACCGTCCACACAAGAAAAACTTTCCATGCCTCGCAGCAGGGCGTCCACTAGAAATGGTGGCAGGCTCATCTATCTGCATCGGTTGACAAATCATTACCCTTCTTCATAAGACTTTCGCTCTCTTCTTGTTGTATGCCGTGCGCTAATGATGCGAATTCGTTCCTCGCGATCCGTATGCACAACCAGCAACAATCGCCTGCGAATTCGCTCTCCCATGGCTGCAAATCGCGATGGTTAGTAGGGGAAAATTGAATGTCTGGTTTATGCCTCGCTGGGCGAACTACGACAATGGCTGCCATTGGCTGGACGCATAAGAAAAAAAGGGCGAGTTGACGGCTTCGAGATGAATAGCGCCGATGATACGCTTAGCATATATGCACATTTCTTGAGGTCTAATTCGAGCCTAATTTTTCGCTCTCCTTCGGCCTTTGCTTTGGGCTGTGATGCGACTTCGGGACTCTGCAGGGAAAACAGGCATTAATGAACTCTCTGAGAAAATCGTTCTGCCGAGGTATGTACCCCAGTCTTCGAGAAAGCTTATCGATACTGACGGAAATCATACGCTGACCGGGTTCGCTCATGAGCACAATTCTGCTGCCAGTACATGCCTTCCCTCGAATGTATTCTGCAATATCACGATCTTGATATATTCGATTGCCTGCTACATTAAAAACCTGTCCAAACGCCAGATCCCTTCCAGGGACAAGACACAGGGCCGATACAACATCATCGAGATGGGCATATTGACCGCCTGCCTCGTATACAACGGGTATATCCTTCCCCTCTCTGGCTTGTTCGATCATTTCAGAAAATTGGTCCAATCGATCTTGACTGAATACGCCATGGATCCGCATGATGGTCACAGGCAGACCTTCGCGTTGACATGCCAGACTGTATTTCTCACATGCCAATTTGGTCGTTCCGTAGGCAGGTCCTCCGATCGTGCTTTCCTGCGGATTACAGGGATCCCCCTCGCAGGCGGGGGTAATTCCCGTAGGACCATAAACTACAGCGCTGCTGGCGAAGATGAAGTGATCTACCCCCGATGCTTTGCAGGCATCAAGCAGATTCAAAGTACCGATCAGATTTTCCTCAATCTCGAGACGATAGTCATCAGAATAGAAGCTCCAAGCCAGGTGATAAACAGCTTCAATTTTATGGAGAGCAATGTCTAAATCGCTCAGTTTTAGCAGGTCGCCGCGCATATATTCGCAACGCGAATCCATCGTCATAGAGCCAGGAGAGCGACGGTCAAGCACACGCACCTTGTGTCCCTTGTCAATCAATGAACTCGCTAGAGAACTGCCAATATGGCCTGCACCACCAGTCACAAGTACATTCATCTATAATAAAGGCTCCCAGAAGGCTGCATAATGGCCTGCCGATAAGCTGCGGACGCCGCAGGTGACCGTCATCTTCATCGGCTTGTTATACGGCGATAGCAACTATTGTGAATTTTCTCGTAAGGGAACAAGCCCCTCGTTCGTCTCAACAAGCAGTTCAACTCCTGTGCCAAGCAAAACTCCAACAAGATCTTTGTAGTTAGCTTCGTTTACCATATCCTGCGAAGCCACAAATGCCTTCAAGACCTCGAGCAATTTGCTCCCATAGCGAATCACTAGTGTTATACCCTCCTCATCATTTTTTCGCAGAATGTGGGCGCGAATATTCTTTTCATCCACGTGGCACTCGAGGGAAAGACGCATAGTCTGGTTGTAATAGTCCAACGTCAAATCTCCAAAGCCGGAAATTTGGACGTTTGAAATACCACGCAACACTGCCATCGGATCTTTCCATCCGACGAGAGTCTCCTTTATGATATCCTCATCGTTATTTCCCATTGTTATCCATTTCTAAATATAGATTCATCGCCGATAACAACAAATAGTCCTTATATCTTCGGCTTCTCCCTGCACTCAGGGATAAGTTCTCGCGGTTCTAACTCGGTCGCTTCGTAATGAAAAGGTCCAGGCGGAGGGAGATTGCAGCGATGTATTCGACGAGCCACCTCCGATTCGCGAACCTGCGTCTATTTTAGCCGGAAAGCAATGGCATGCAAATTGATATTATCTAATGGCTTGTCGAAGGAAATCGTAGCCGAGCCTGTCCTGAGCTTGTTGAAGGGATGGCAGCACCTTCCTGGATCGAATGCCCATGGGCATCGAGCCCGAATATTAAATGCAATAAGAGTGTGCATGGAAGTGAGGGGGAGGGATCAGGCCAGAGATGTTACATAAGGGAGTTCACTAAGTTGATAACTAGCAATTCGGTTTTTCTCATGGACACTGCCGCGCGTGTTAGAACCCTGAATTGATTTTGGCGCTGTAACCCGCAACTGCTCCGACGATTGATTAACCATCATCCGAGGAAGTTGATCCGAGTTGACTGCTATGGCATAAATAATGATGAGACGCTTTCATTCCAAGCAACTTTGACAGCTTGGGGGACAGCAGGATCTCCGAGCAAATTCATTAAATTAGAATTAAAAAGATCTCTTCCGCGCTTTCCTAACGTGGCGAGGAGCATCAGAAGCCAATCGCACACCTGAACAAAGTTGATCTCGTGGCCTTGAGCGAAATATCTTTCAGCTTGAATTTTTGCCTCGTCGGTTGGCTCAGTTGCCCCAACCAGAAATAGATAGTCTTCTATCCCAGCAGGAGCCATTTTGGTATTGAATGTCGCAACAAGCCTGGCATGATCGACCTTTCTTTCAGTAACTTCTATTGCCAACAGAACATCGCCTTGATTATGAATTGTTATGTCACCTCCTGCACCGGATGCAGCATCAGCGACATTAATACCTTGCCATTCAATTTGCCAATTAAGTTCGAAATAATCTCGAATAGTCTCAAACATGCACACGACAAGAAGAACTGGATACAAACCACCACTAGGTCTGGACAGCAGGGAGGAAAACAGCTGCGCATACTGCTCTAGGCTAATTCGTTGAATACGGGTAAGAGGAACAATCGAATCTTCTCTGAGTTGGGAAAACCTAAAAAGGAGATAATCAAGAAAAGTGTGAAGTCTAAATTCTTCGCTTGTAATAGACAGATAATCAATTAGGAGTAATAGAGAATCATATCCCCGCTTATCTCGCAGACCCTCCCTGGTAGAGATGTCGAATCTAACTTGTCTTCTAAAGGTGCTAAGATATGGTCCTTTGGTCGATGGAATACGCCTATTCTGCAGAAAAGGGTTAATTAGCTTTTCATCAAGGTCACGCGCGTTGAATGCTCTCGGACCGTGGCTCACATATGGAAGATGTATATCGAGTGTATCATCCAAGATCCGAGCTAGAGCACACCCTAGCAGAACCTCTCTATATGATTGGGTATTGGACGAAAAGATTGTGTCGAAATGGTCAATCAACACTGGATCAATTTTAGGAAAGCTTCCCTCAAGGACACCGGCTTCAGCGGTCGAGAAGCTTGCGTTGAGCAGTTTGCTTGCTTGATCGTAATCGATTGTGGCCATAGTAATCAGACCCCAAATCGTAGTTCATCCAAAGGCATTCTTGCCGAAGCTCTTTAACCGAATGGGTTTTCTTTTCAGGAGCATCAAAACGGTACCAGCCGTTGTATAGATCATCCATAAGTTTATTGCGATATCCTGAAATCGCAACCATACCATTGACCTGCTTTAATAATTGAGCGAGATGTTTATGCTCATCCTCATCCATCTCATAGGCGTATGCTTTGTCATCACCCCGTGTGCTATGGAGATAGGGGGGATCACAGTAGAATAAGGTGTCCGGATGATCGTAGAGCATAATTACATCCATCGCTGGCCGATTCTCTATCTGAACGCGAAGAAGCCTATCAGCTATTTCAGGTAAGGCTTCAACGCCACCAAGCCACCTCGACACCGCTCCCGACATGCCGGATCGGCTGGTTCGCTTGCAGTTTGCCCATCTGCCCAATGATGCGGTCTGGGCAAGCCCTGTGCGAGTCTGTCTCGCCCGGATATAGAAAAGCCGTCCCCTTTCTAAATCAGAAAGCTTGGTGGGATCGGTTTCGATTGCCCTATGGAATTCTTCTCGGGAGAAAGGGGTAAGCGAAATTAACCTTACCAATTCATCAGGGCTATCGCGCAGGATACGAAAGAAGTTTGTAACCTCTCCATCGATATCATTATATGTCTCAACAGGAGATGGATCTCTATTAAGCAGGACTGCGGCTGAACCAGCGAATGGTTCACAATAGTGGTGGCTCTCCGGAAGCAGGGGCAGAAGCCATTGGAGATGACTGAATTTACCTCCATACCACCCAAAAGCAATAAGACGCCCGTTATTCTTCCTCTTGCGACGAATTCCATTCTCGCTTTGGTCGGCTTCTTTTTGTTCGAGATATATTGAATCTGGCTTGCGTGTCATTTCCCCTACTCCCTTTATTACCAGATAGAACAATAGTGCTACTTGTTGGATTATAGCATGTATTGTGAGGGAATAAAAGAAGAAAGGACATTCTCGAATATTAAGATTGGTAAAGCGCGATACGACCTCGAAATGGATAATAGATGCCTTGCGCCTCTTCTTGCATCCATAAATGCTTTGCGATGGGACTAGAGCGGTGCTTGGCAGGAACGGATGCAGGCAGGGGGCAGCTTATAGAGGCTTGTGGAACGATCCCCCTCTAATTCGCGAACTTGTGTTTATTTTGAAATATGACGTAAGTGGCATGAGGAATTGCAGGTGATAAAAGGCTCCTTCAAGTATCGTGAAATAATTATGGAATGGCCGGTAAAGATCTATTTGAAGCATAGACGGCATATAGATGCTCCCGTGTTTGCGGCTCAAGCCGAAACATAGTGTTGGATGATTTGAGATGCCAAGATGATTATCGATTCCCGGAAAGAAAGATTGACAAGTGAAGCGTTTCTTAAATGTTAGAAGGCATTTATTAATGCTTAAATTTCCTAAATAATTTCCCTACTGGTGGATTTTCTTCCCATTCAATGTCGCCAAGCTGTTCTATGCTAGCCGATTTAATCAATTCTAATTCTAAGCCAGAAAGATCAAACGAGAAATCATTTTCTGGCGCAACAATGATTAAATAACCTCCAGGCCTAACGATCCTAATCATCTCAATAACAGAATCCCTACGACGATTAGTAATGATCTTATCTAACATGTATCTTGAGTAGCAAACATGGCAATAGTCTGAAACAAGAGGCAGACCCTGTGAAACATCGCCTAGAATGAAATCTGGAAGTATCAAATCCCTAATTTGCTTCTTAACATTTGTACGATACCAACAGATGAATTCCTCTTTGTAATCATTAGAACTCCACCTTAATACAGTAGGAACCCAAATTTTTACAAGATCTTCCGCGGACTGGCGATTATTAAGTGCTTGCCTTACCCTTGAATTATTTAAATCAATACCAATTGCTTGAATGGATGAGAAAGCCCACATGAGTGCAAAAGTTTCAGCACCGCCCTTTCCAAAACCGACATTCACAATCTTGTCTACATGACGAATATCATCAATGAACCAAATAAACCTCGATTTATAAAGCGTTTCAATCTTATTGTAAAAATCCTCAAAATGATTGTAATACGCTTGACGAATAGGAAATTCGGGTCTTAGGCCATCATTAGATTCTGGAGGAGGTTTAAGCATAGAAATTCTTTATTACTTCTTAGCGTATTGGCGCTTGCAAAGAGCGAATATTCCGAATACTCCCAACATATCCTTGCATTTAGAGAGGCTCTCCAGCATAACTGCTGTAGCCGCTTCCCAATTAATGGAGTATATAGGAGGTAGGTTATGGAAGTGGGTGGGGCGATCTCCCTACAACTCGTCCACCCGCGTTTATTTTGGCCTAAAACTATGGCATACAAATCGCGATGGTCAGCAAATGAGAATGGGATACCCGGCGAAACCGCAGCCCGGATGGCAGCATCCTCCTGGACTGAACATGAATAAGGACCGGGCTCAATGATTAAGTCCAATAAGAGTGTGGATAGAAGGGAGGCGTAATGATGGGGTTGGAAAGGTTACAGCAGGAAGATCGCTCAATGAACCTTATGCAATTCAGGCCTCCTGATGGAAGCGGCCTGTTTTGTGATGCCGCGGGCAGCATAAGCGACCGTCGGCTTGATCCGCTTGTCGGGCGCCCCCATCAAGCAACCGCCCATTCTGCTGAGAGCACCTCCGCCTGCTCCAGCACCGTCTGCGTCGCCTTCTCCTGCTTGTCGGGAGGGTAGCCGTGTTTGCGCAGGATGCGCTTGACGATGACGCGGAGGTTGGCTCTCACGTTTTCACGGATCGTCCAGTCGATCGTAACGTTCGACCGGACCGCTGCGACCAGCTCTCGGGCAATCATGCGCAGGGTTTCGTCTCCAAGGACCTTGACGGCGCTGTCGTTGGTCTCGAGGGCATCATAGAAGGCGAGTTCGTCGTCGGTCAGGCCAAGCTGCTCGCCGCGTGCATCGGCCAAGCGCATATCCTTGGCCAACGCGATTAACTCTTCGATCACCTGGGCGGCTTCGATCGCTCGATTCTGATAGCGCCGGATGACCTGTTCCAGCATCTCAGCGAAAGAACGAGCCTGCACAACATTCTTCCGCCGCCGCGCCTGGATCTCGCCTGCCAGCAGCTTCCGCAGAAGTTCCACGGCCAGGTTGCGCTGCGGCATGCCGCGCACTTCGGCCAGGAACTCGTCCGACAAGATCGAAATATCCGGTTTCTCCAAGCCGGCGGCGGCGAAGATGTCGACCACCTCGTCCGAAACCACGGCTCGGGAGACAATCTGCCGGACGGCAAGATCGAGCTCTTCATCCTCCCTGACTCTGTCTGGGTCGCCCTTGAGCAGGCGAGCCCTCACCGCCTGAAAGAAGCCAACATCGTCCCGGATCCGAAGCGCCTCTGAGTGCGGGACGGATAAGGCGAAAGCCCGCGAGAGCTCGAGCACGGCTTGCATGAGCCTCTCCTTGCCGTCTTCCTGGGCCAGGATGTGTTCCTGTGCAGCCGGGAACAGTCTCAAGCGCTCTTCGGGAGATCCTTTGATCCAGCGTGAATGGTCGAAACCGTGGAACAAGCCGGAGCAGACCTCATACTTCTCCAATAGGAAGGCAACCGCCTCTTCCTGGTCGATGGCGGTCTTGCCGGTGCCGCCGCTCTCGGTGTAGGTGTGGAGGGCCTGTTTCAGCTCGTGCGCCAGACCCAGGTAGTCAACGACCAAGCCGCCGGGCTTGTCCCGGAACACTCGATTGACCCGGGCGATGGCCTGCATCAGGCCATGACCGCGCATCGGCTTATCAACGTACATCGTATGCAGCGAAGGGGCGTCGAAGCCGGTGAGCCACATATCCCGTACGATGACCAGGTTGAAGGGATCGCTTGGGTCACGGAAGCGGTGAGCGAGCACGTCCCGGCGCTGCTTGTTGCGGATGTGCGGCTGCCAGTCGACCGGATCCGATGCCGACCCCGTCATGACCACCTTGAGGTTCCCTTTTTCGTCATCTTCATCGACCCAATCCGGCCGAAGGGCGGCGATCCTGCGGCAGAGTTCAACGCAGATGCGCCGGCTCATGCAGACGATCATGCCCTTTCCTTCAAGGGTTTCAAGCCTGGCCTCGAAATGGGCAACAATGTCCTGCGCCACGAGATCCAGCCGTCTGTCAGCGCCAACGACCGCCTCGATCTGAGCCCATTTTGTCTTGAGCTCCTCTTTGCGTTCGACCTCCTCGCCCTCCGTGACTTCTTCGAAGTCGGGGTCGATCCTCGGCCGCTCGGCCTCATCGAGCTCGAGCTTCGCCAGGCGGCCCTCGTAGTAGATCGGGACCGTGGCCTTGTCTTCGACTGCCCGCTGGATGTCGTAGATGCTGATGTAGTCCCCGAAGACTGCTCGCGTATTGGCATCGGCCTTCTCGATTGGGGTTCCGGTGAAAGCGATAAAGGAGGCATTCGGCAGCGCATCGCGCATGTGACGGGCGAAGCCGTCGATGAAGTCGTACTGGCTGCGGTGCGCCTCGTCGGCGATCACGACGATGTTTTGTCGCTCCGACAGGACCGGATGTTGGTCGCCTTTCTCCTCAGGGAAGAACTTCTGGATGGTCGTGAATACCACACCGCCGGCCTCGACGCTCAGCTTCCGGCGCAGGTCGGCGCGGCTCTCGGCCTGTACAGGGGGTTGGCGAAGCAGGTCCTGGCACAACGAGAACATGCCGAAGAGCTGGCCGTCCAGGTCGTTGCGATCGGTGAGCACGACGATCGTCGGATTGGCCATCGCCGGCTCGCGGATCAACCGTCCGGCGTAGAACGCCATCGTCAGGCTCTTGCCTGAGCCCTGTGTGTGCCAGACCACGCCGACACGCCGGTCTCCCGGCTTCCCGCCAGGCCGGCGCCCGGCCTCGTACCTTCCGCGTAGCTCCCCGGTGACACGCTCCGAAGACGATTTGGCGGCGCGCAGCGTTTCCTCGATCGCCACGCGGACGGCGTGAAATTGATGGTAGCCGGCGATCTTCTTTGCCATGGCGCCGGTCCCAGGGTCTTCGAAGACGATGAAATCACGGACCAGTTGCAGCAATCGATGTTTTTCAAAGACACCCTCGATCAGCACCTGCAACTCCGGTTGGAGGGCGTCGGCCAGAACCTCGCCGGAGACGGTCCGCCAGGGCTTGAACCACTCCCGCCCTGCCGTCAGGCTGCCCAGGCGTGCTTCGACGCCGTCTGATACGACTAGGATCTCATTGAAGGTGAGGAACGAGGGGATCTCAGCCTTGTAGGTCTGCAACTGCTGAAACGCGGTCCAGATGGTCGCCTGCTCGTAGGCCGGATTCTTCAATTCAATGACCACAAGCGGCAGGCCGTTGACGAACAAGACGATGTCCGGCCGGCGGGTGTGGTGGTCTTCGCTGACAGTGAATTGGTTGACCGCCAGCCAGTCGTTGTTCTCCGGCTCATCAAAGTCAAGGACCTGAACCTGCGCGCCGGCGATCGTCCCGTCGGGGCGTCTGTGCTCAACCGTGACGCCGTCGATGAGCATGCGATGGAAGGCGCGATTGCGCGCCTCGACCGTCGGACCTTCGGGATGTATCAACCTGCGGAAGCCATCCTCGAGCGCCTCGGCCGGTAGCTGCGGATTGAGCGCAGCCAGCGCGCGGCGAAGACAAGCTTCAAGGATCACCTGATCGTAGCCAGTGCGCTCAGGGCGAGCAGCATCATAGGCGATCTCCGGCCCGTGCTTGATGGCGAAGCCCAGGCGCAGCAGCCAGTCGAGCGTGGCTTGTTCAACGACGGATTCGGTCAGGCCAGCCATGCATCCTCCGCTTCTGGGGCGGTTGTCGAAGGATTCTCCCTATCCATAGCCCATCGTGCGGGATTATCTAGGATATATTGTCGTATGCGCTGAAGAGAGTTTTCGTTTCGTATGATGTGTTCGAAATAATTGCGTTGCCAGACAGATACGCCAGGGGTATTGCGGT
>CAYGXU010000008.1:0-8369 GCA_964353875.1 uncultured Anaerolineaceae bacterium
GGGATGTAACGGCGGGAATAGAAACCGGTGCCGCGGGTAGGATGTGGTGAAGGACATGGAAATCCACCCCTACGGGATACGGATGGGATGTAACGGCGGGGATAGAAACCGGTTCCATGGATGGGATGCAGCGGCGGGTGAAGAAACCCGCCCCTACAGGTGGGATGTAGCTTCATAGCGAAATCAGGGTTTTAAGCTCTGGCCAAATAAAGGGTAGGATGATAATCCCTCCGGCTGATAATGCCAGAAGCCCAGTGAGCATCGGGGATAATGGCAGGATCTGGAGAAGTATGTAGGCGAAAAGACTGCCCAGAAGAGTGCCAAGTGTAATTCGCAGCAAAGGGCGACCATGCCTGAGGATGGTTGGAAAGCGTCGCGCAAGCAGGAGAAGCAGGAAAAGGGCTTCGAGGCTAAAAGCCAGGCTGTTGCTCAAACCGATCCCAGCAGCGCCCAGTGGCTTAAAGAGGAGAATACTGAGGGGGATGAAAGTCCCCGCACTAATCGCGGTTGCCAGGAGAGGGATGCGCGCATTCTGCCGGGCATAGAAGGCACGCGCAGCGATCTCTAAGAGTGAGTGCCCCACCAGGCCAACAAGATATCCTCGGGTGGCCCAGACTACCAATTCGGTGCCATGCACATCGAAATCGAAGGCAGCTCGGACAAGCGGGCGGATTACGACCATGAGCAAGCCGGCGGCAGGGATTGTAAGGGCGAGCAAAGCCCGGATCGCGTGATGTACACGCGCTTCGAAGGCCTCGTTATCGGCGCGTGCGAATAGCTCTGAAAGCGTAGGTAGAATCGCTATTCCAACTGCTGTTCCAAAGATGGTCTCGGGGACCTGCATGATCAACCATCCGTAGGCCAGGGCGGTGATCGAGCCGATGCCCAGGCGCGAGGCGAGATTATCCTGGACGACAAATATCAATTGAAAAGCGCCGATGGTTAAGATACGGGGTCCCATTAAACGTGCGACCCTCCTGAGCTCCGGGTGGTGTAGACCTAGCCGACCGGACCAACGGAATTGGTATCGTAAGAGGCCGGGAATTTGTATCCCAAGGTGGAGGGCTGCTCCGAGGATCACACCGTAAACCAGCCCGTGGATACCCAATCCAGCGGTTGGGATGTGAAGTCCCATGAGATGATATCCCTCGCTGGGTGCCAGAAAAAGCGCTCCGAATATTTGGCCCAAGTCATAGAGCACAGGCGCCAATGCGGGGAGGGTGAAATGTTGATTGGCTTGCAAACCGGCGATGACCAGGCCACTCAGTGAGAAGATCAGGGTGGCGATCAGGTTGTAGCGCATTAATTCAGCGACCAAAATCTGTAATTCGGGGGTCAAACCCGGTGCGACACCCAGCTTGGCTCGTACGATGGGTTCTGAAAAGCATGCGATCAGTATGGCGATTGCAGCCGTGATAAGGAAAGCCCAATTCGCCACCCGACTGAAGAGCTCCCAGGCTGCCTTTCGGCCTTTTTCCTCAAGAGTTGCCGAAAGTACAGGGATGAAGGCGATCGCCAGGGCGCCGCCTGAGATGATGGCGAACAAGAGATCGGGCAAGTTATTGGCAGCGTTGAAAGCATCCAATTCCTTGCTGACCCCAAATTGACGACCGATGATAACCTGCCGAACCAATCCAAGCAGCTTATCGATGGCGAAGAAAATCGCGATGAGCAGTGAGGATCGGGCTACATGGGAAACTTTTCGACGGTCGGGAATAATCCTCGTATTCTGAGTCATGGGAGTGACCTCCGATTGAGATCGATGCGAATCAGGTTAATACGAGGCGCCCAAGCGATCGAGTTGGAAGATGCTCGGTTCAAAATCGGGATGGTACTTAATGCTTGTACGCAAATCTTCAATCGCACCTGCAACATCGCCTAGAGCCTCCTTCGCCAGGGCGCGCCAGTAAAAGCTTTCCTCAATCGCCGGTTCACCCGCATTGTCGATCGTTTGTGTGGCTAAGTTGAGCACATCGTAATAGCGACCCGAAAAGTAGTAGGCGAAATAGGGGCCGGTTTGGTACCAGAAAATGCGCCAGGGACGAGATGCGGACTCGAGCGAGGCGTAGAGTTTGAAAGCCTCATCATAAGCAATGGCAGATCCACCATAATCGGTCAGGAGCATCAGGCTAGTGCCACGGTTATACCAGGAAAAGAATTGATCGCGTCCCGTAAGACGTAAGATATCCAGCGATGCTTTCTCGGCTGCATGGAGCAGGTTGAAATTTTCATCTTGATGCGGACCGAGAATGGCGAACACCTCCGTTTGACGATCTGGAGGATAGATAACAATATAGATATAGTTGAAATGGCGCCAATAGCTTTCAATCTCTTCGTATGGCTCCGGCAGGGTTTGGCCATTGCTAAAATCGCCCTCATAGGAATCGTAGGCAAAGAACTTTTCTTTCTCCTCGTCGTAACCGGCAAGCACTTGATAGTGCCCGATCCAACCGCTCTTCTTAGAATCCAACCCCTTCTCGATGATCACCGGGAAACCGGCTGCAATGAATTCTCTAAGAAGCTCGAGGTCTCCTCCATAGCGCACAATGGCACTCAAAGGGGTTTCCTCACTGACGTAATTGGCCAACTCATATGACATCACGTTCTTATCACGTGGGTTCGGTTTAAGATAAGCCGCGGTATCGCGTTGATCCCCCTCCCATCCCCAATACGATAAAGCCATCGCCAGATTGGTGGGACCGCAGTTATTCCACCCTTGATACTCGTGACGAATACCATCAAGCAAGATGCGGTCTGGGATGGGTGTCGCCGTGGGGGTGGGTGTGGCCGTCAGGATAGGTGTGGCCGATGGGATGGGTGTCATTGTAGCTGTTACAGCGATATTGGGCGTGGAGGTGAGGGCGCTGAACGTGCTTTCCACCATCGCGGCCAGCGTTGGATTGGGTGCGAAGACCGCTTCCTCAGGCGGGGAGAGTGCATGACGGATTCTCGACTGCAACTCTGCCAGGCGCCACTCCAGTCGTTCATGAATGGGTGGGATCCGGTAGACAAGAAACGCGAGGGCAGCACAGAGGAGAAGCCCTGCAACCAGGCGAAAGATTGGTTTCAGCCATGAGCGTTTTCTACGATAGGGACGAAGACGAACCAGACTATGACGTTTCATACGGTCTATGGGTTTAAGTTTTTAAGAAGATTTGTTGTGGATAAGGATAGGCAGGACTGTGATTTTTGCCAATGGGTTGACCGCGGCAGGGGAGGGATGGACTGTGCTCGAGGTATCCTCTCCACTGCCATTCAAACGATGAGGGGAAAATGCTTTCACTGCTGAGCTCCTCATTGGGGTGGAGACGCATGCTGCAAGGACTCCTTTCAACTTTATCACGAAGAAGTCACCCTTGAGAAGATCCGATAAGGTTAGGGTCATCATAGAAAGGTGTTGTAACCGGAACTCAAACAAGGATTTGGGCCAGCGTCCGAATCCTTCTGGATTTCCTCGGCAAAGGCGGAAAGCGCTCATCATTCACATCCCTCTTCGCCGGATAACCTGCTCGCGCTCGGGTCCCACCGAGATGATCTGGACGGGCAAGGATACCAACTCTTCTATTTGGAGGACATAATCCTGGGCTTCTCTGGGGAGCTGATCCCAAGCTTTTACTGCCCACAGATCCGATTCCCACCCTCGAAGTTTCTTGTATATCGGTGTGAAGCCCGAGAGGTCAGATGGACCATGGGGCAGGTCTTGATATTCCTGCCCATCGCGCAGATAAGCAACGGCGATATGGGGGAAGTTTAAGCCGGAGAGAATGTCTAATTTGGTGATGGCCAGTTCGGTCAAACCATTCACCCGGACCGCATAGCGCAGAAGCACGCTGTCTAACCAGCCACAACGCCGAGGTCGACCGGTCGTCGTTCCAAACTCATCCCAGGGTTTCTGTCCGGTGCCACGCAAGTGCTCGGAGATGGTATCGTGTAATTCAGTGGGAAAAGGACCTTCTCCAACCCGAGTTTGGAAGGCTTTTGCAACTCCGATGACCCTCCGAAGGTGCTTGGCTCCGATACCGAGGCCGAGCAACGCCCCTGGCGCGACTGGGTGTGAACTAGTGACGAATGGATAGGTGCCATGATCAAGGTCGAGCAAGGTGCCTTGAGCGCCCTCGGCCAGGATAACTTGCCCTTGCTCCAGCTTTTGTGAAATGAAGGCGCTGGTCTCGGCGACATATGGACGCAATCGCTCGGCATAAGTCTGATAAGCTTGTGCTGCTTTTTTTGGATCAGGGGGATCGATGTGGTAAATTTTGGTCAGAAGCTCGCCAACGCGAGCGACTTGATCTTCGACTTGCTCGCCAAATTGCTCAAGGGAGAGCATATCGAAGGCTCGGATCCCACGCCGAGCAGCTTTATCGGCATAGGCGGGGCCGATCCCCCGTCGTGTCGTGCCAATTTTGTCGCCGCCGCGGGCAGCTTCCTCCGCTCCATCCAAAGCCAGATGAGCCGGGGTGATCAAATGAGTTGATCCTGAAAGTAGCAACCGTTGTGGTGAGACATCCACGCCCAGGGAAGCCAAATGGTCAATCTCTTCAACTAACAGAGCGGGATTGACGACCATCCCATTGCCGAGGATACACAGCGTGTGGGGGTGGAGAATCCCGGAGGGGATCAAGTGTAGCTTGAAGATTTGATCGCCAACGGTAACAGTATGGCCGGCATTGTCTCCGCCACCATAGCGTGCGACGATATCCGACTGTGCTGCAAGCAGATCGGTAATACGACCCTTTCCCTCGTCACCCCATTGTGTCCCAACAAGTATATCGAGTGGCATACTCCCCTCCAGGCGCAGTATATCATGAAGGCGGAGACTCGTGCATGCGGCGGATTTTTACGAAAGGCTGAGGGAGGTGGGAAATTGCCCATGGGAGATTTATTTTGAGAACAGTGATTTTGAAAACTATGATGAGCTGACTGAGCAGCGTTTAGAAGGGCTATAGAAAAACCTGGTGGCAATCGACAATACCCTTCTGTGATTTGGATGGCTTTAAGGTTTCATGCGCGTGATTTTTTCCGAGGAGGGGTAGCACATATTTGTAGTAAGAGGGAGTCGGTGGTTGGAAATTTCACTCTACTCGCCCTCCCTTATTCAGGCTATAATCGCACTGGAAGGATACTGGAATGCGACGTTGGCGATGGAATGAACTGTTATTAACTTTCTTCCTGCTATTGGCGATGATTTCCATCGCTGAAACTGGCCTGGTTGCTCGCGCGGCTGAGGCGCCTCAACCTCAACCTACGCCTTTCCTAACCCCCACAGCAGGTCAGGATGGAAAAATTATCTACATCATCCAACCGTTAGATACATTTTATGATATTGCAGCTATTGCAGGGATTACATTGGAGGAATTGTATGCCCTGAATGGTATCCAGGATACCGATTTTGCGATTCCAGGGACGGAACTCCTGCTCGGGTATTCAGGTCCGGCTGAGCCAACAGTGGATCAAAATACGTTTGCCACACAAACAGCCGTCATCCCAACATCGACTCCGTTGTTCAGCACGGGTGAAATCTGTGTATTGCTTTTCCTGGACATCAATGGGAATGCGCAGGTAGAAGATGGCGAAGAATCTCTTGCAGAGGGTCAGGTTAGCATTGTGGATACAGCGGGTACTGTCGCTGTGGAAGCCACCACTAGCAATGAACCTGGATTTCAATGTTTTAAGGATATTGAGGCGGGAGATTATAACGTGAGCGCAGCAGTTCCAGCGGAGTATAACCCAACTACCTCGATGAACTTACCTTTGCGTCTTCTACCTGGAGACATTAAATATGTGCAGTTCGGCGCACAGGCCAGCGCGGCTCTCGGGAACAACCAACAGGATCTAGGCCGGGGGCAATCGCTCTTATTTGGGATATTCGGCATGATCTTGCTTATTGTCGCGGGTGTGTTGGGTTATTATGCCTCCAGATATCAACGTCGAAATCCTTTACGTTGAGGGACCTTCGCCGCCTCCTTACACCCACCTTACAATTGCCTTACAAATCCCCCACATGTTTTTTAAGACCTATATAATGAAAATGGTAAAGCACGTGGGATGTGGCCACGTGCAGGAGACGGTAACTTCCACAGAAGTTGTGGAAGCATAGAGCACCAGGAGGTGGGTATCGCGGAGCTCTAAGGAGTTGGGTTCCAACCCGTAAATGAAAAGCGAGGCCTCCTGCCGCTGCCTCGCTTTTCATTTTAAATTAAGCTTGTTTTTACACCTCAGAAAGATTTCCCCTCGATGCGCCGAGGGGAGTTTTGTTTAAAAGAGTAATCCTTCCTTGTTTGTTGAACCATGCTCACGGATTATGTTAGTTGGCCATATGGGCAGAGCGATTTTTCCGCGAGGATAGACATTCCAATTGGCTATACCGGTATAATGGATGGGTGGAGGGTGAAACTCGACTTCCACATCTGCAGCATAAAGCAAGTGGAAGGAGGGTGTGACTAGGGGGAGGATGCTCCGGGGAAAGACTTTTTCCAGGAACAGTGGATAAGGGGCATCTGCAGGGGAATTATGGTAAAGATAAAATCAGGATCGAAATATTTTCCGCTTTATCAATTTTTGGTCGATCACCCGCAAGATATGGTCCGCCTCACATTTCTTCGGATAGAAACAATACTTGGGAGCGAGCTTCCATCGTCTGCAACGAAATCAAAGGCTTTCTGGAGTAATCGTATCCAAGGCGGTTTGCAGGCCAGCGCTTGGTTGAACGCCGGTTATCATGTGGTGGAGGTTAATTTTCCATGCGGTGAGGTCGCCTTTCAAAAACCCATTCACCGGTACACGGTGCGTAAGGAAGGGGACACGATCCTGTGGCAGGGTGGGACGGTGCGAGCTTTGAGAGACTATCTCGGCATGAGTCAGGCGGAGATGGCGGAACTGCTCGGCGTTCGTCAGCAGACAGTCAGTGAATGGGAAAACGAGGTCTATTTACCCACACGGGGTCGTTCCAACCACCTCAGTATGGTGGCAGAGAAAGTTGGATTTTACATTGTAGACCAATCTGAGGAGGATTCAAATTCAGAGAAGAAAGAAACTTAGGATGAACCTGCTGGAGATTTCTGGAGGAGATCGGCGAGTGAATAGTTTCGATCGTCTAAGCGGAGTTGGGGGTTGTTTGAGTTTTTTGTCTTGGAATTTAGCCTTTGTGAGAGTCATGATTTCGTATGTGAGGCGAAAGGAACACATCGATGTTTGAGGTCGACGGTCTTCCCTTGGAGGAATAGGGAGCCCGCCACGCGATGGGCGCTTTGCCCCGACTGAGGGGTTGTTCTTCGTGGAAAATGTTCCAAAGAGGGGCTTGACATATCTATCGATACCGTGTATAATGTCATTGTAAGAACACATGTTCTGCTTATTCATTGAGGATAAGTTGACATCTCGGGGGGAGTGCAACCAACGGGTACGTTGGTATGGAAGAGGCGCCTGATGGATTTGCTAGAGGGGGATAACAAGGAGAAAAGCCATAGCAAACCTCGGGCGCTTTTCCTCTTCCCGGATCGGCAGGCAGAATCGGACACTGATGTTTGCTCTGGAAGCTTCCCTTCGCATTTAGAGGGGAAGCCCTGCCCTTTTTCCGATCATGGGTGTCTGCCGGTTCCACGTAAGGAGTTCCCTGGATTAACGTCTGAGGATATTCGGCGATTGGAGCCCATCGAAATAGCGCCGGCTTGTGTGATCCAAGACCTGGGCACGCTAAAGGCATGGCAGGGGGGGATGCGCTTGCAATACCCGCAAGTGATCGAAGATTGGCGTCTCTTCAAGTGCCGCCAGATGTTTTTACTTGTCATGCCTGGGATCTCACCACTTCCGCTCAAGAGAGATCATCAATGAAACGTGGGGGTTAGGGGCTAAGGACGCCAGAGCGATCGAGCGGCAGAGCAATCATTCCATCCACGAAGGGCCGATGAGGGCAACTCTGGCTCGAAGGAGGCAATAAGATGACTGGTGATTGTGGGCAAAGATGAGCATTCATCGTTAAAGACAGTGACAGGAGGCGCAGTTCATCTGACGAGAAATGATACGGAAGATCGGTGTGACAGCATCTATGGAAAAGGTGCCGAAGAGGGAGGGACAGCCGCAGGGGTTCGATATCGTGATAAGGATGAAAGGTCGCAAAGAATGAGAGCATTCAATATTCAGATTTAGATGTCCTTGCGAGTTGTCATCCTCAACTCTCAATCGCCCTTTATGGCTTGCATGAGGGTCAAGCTATTGCAGGATAAACAGCGCCTAAAAGGACCTGGAAGCATTCTTGTCCATCCAAAACAGAAGGGCAATCCTGAATTCTATCTTCTCCCAAGTGTCCGCTTCATCGAGTACGTATCCGATCGGCTCTGCACTCTTTCACTTCTCAATGCAGGGGTTTCGAC
>CAYGXU010000008.1:8379-55978 GCA_964353875.1 uncultured Anaerolineaceae bacterium
CGACAGCGAGTTTGATGATTTTTTCTTTGGTCCGGTTGGCAGGATATGATAATGATTTAATAGCCCTTTAAAAATGGCAGTTCTTCGAAATGATTCTTACAAGAAAAACAACAGCGAGGTGGTTTCTATCTCAGGGATATGACTCATGCCTGTATGGTTGCATCGAGAGGCGGATGACATGTTTTTAACTTATCGAGCGGCACCAACAAGGTGCGTATTTTCTGCGAAGGATTGCTGTAATAATATTCAATGCCCTCCCCCATTTTAAAAGCTCGGCCGGAAAGGTTTTTAAGAATAAAATTGGGATGATGCCTATATTATCATGCACCCCAACGCAATTAATTGGGATGAGGCTTATTATTACTGCGCAATGTCAGACAACTGTGTATGATTTGCCCGACCTTACCCCCCTTTCATCCCTCCTTTTGCGCCTCAAAATGCCCGTTAAACCAGAAGCCTGGTAGCGTAAAAGGGGAGAAAGAGGGGGGTAATGGACGACATTGCGCTGTAATATTATTGAATCAGCTATTTTGCGTCATGTATTCCCTGCTTATCTTGTTCCGTTCAGCTTTTCGGCCAAAACTCTAGGACATCCGAATAGGGCGAAGTGCTGACCTGCCATGTAGGAAAAGACAAAGGTCAGATACAACATTTGAAAAAATGGGATGAATACGATGGTATCGTGATAGCTACGGATTGGGCTTACAAGTTGAGTAATCGAATTAATGGGTATATCTTTTTGCTTACAGAATGTAAAATTGCCATGATGAGTTGATGATGGATTTTATGTCCCATCCTTGGATTATTGCTAAAAGTTGGTTTAATAAGGAGGCTTGCTTGGATAACGGTGGCAAGAACGGTTTGAGCAAATGAGGGATTTTATAAAGTATTGAGAAGTTCGTTCTGGAGTGGCAGAATTTCATGTTCCAATCAAATCGACGAAGAGGTCTGAAACAGGCGATTGAAGAGGCGAGTGATCGCGAGTTACGGGAGTTACGGGAGGAACTTACTGCACGTCAAGAGAGAGTAGCGCAGTTAGAATTCGAACTCTTTGAGACTCGCGCCGATCTGACGCGGTTTGAGAGAGATCTTGATGATCGATTGGGTGGATTAAAACAGCAGCTACAAAATATTGAAACGCAACTGGTGGAGGCGCGACGCCGGGCAGAAAGACGGGCGCAATGGGGGGGGCGTTTAGATACATCTGAGGTCCCCGAAGATGTGGTTGAGCAATTCCAAAGAAAGTGGAGGCCACAAGAGAAATCCTCCCCTTCTCCTCATCCAAAGGTGCAACTCGATGAGACAGCGAAAGATGAATTTAAAAGCTTGTATCGGTCCTTGGCGAAACGTTTTCATCCTGATTTGGCCACCAACCCAAAGGAGAAACGATGGCGTGAACGGCAAATGGCTGAAGTGAATGAAGCCTATGCTGAACAAGATATTCGTGCCCTGCAGTCGATAGCAGAAAAGCCTAATTGGCAACCAGAGAATTTGCCAAAGACACGGGATGAAATCATTTGTGAGTTGTATGCTGAGGTACGGCGCCTCGATCAAGTGATCATGTCACTCGAAGAACAATCGCATGAGCTCGTCCATTCGCCGACAGTCAAGTTGATGCTGGATGTTAGGTTTGCCCGCAGGGAAGGCAGAGATCTTTTGGGCGAAATGTCGAATGATTTATTGGCAAGAATTGTAATTGCTAAGAATGAACTATCTGCGTTATGATCAAAGTAACGATGTGCTACATCAGCTTGATTTTGACCCCTTTGATTTTAAATAGGAATAGGCAAATGTGGGGTTTTGAAGAATATCTTCGACGATCCCTCTTCTCTACAACGCCTGCTGGAATGTCCTCAAAGCCAGAAAGGTTGATATGCCAGGCAGGATGTTAATACGATAAACCCCCCGGATCGCAAATCAACATTTTTCTCCATGATTCATGATAACCGACAGAAAGTGTTTTACGCCCCTCGAAACGAAAATCCAGTCATTCAGGTATTCGTTGGATTTGTTATTATCCAAGATGCCTGCCTCTTGGAATAGCCCAAAGCAGTAACCTCCCTTTCCTTTTATAGGAATAGTGCTTCGGAGGTTTTCTGCAACGACTCAACAATGGAGTGTGGAAATCGGCGGAGGTCAACCAGATAGAAGCATGTAATCAATCATTTGCTTAATAGATTTGACGGAAAATCATTTGAAGAACACCGCCATGGCGATAATATTCAATCTCGAGAGGTGTATCGATTCGAGCTCGTCCTTTGAATTCGATCATGGATCCATCTTGCTTCTCAGCATGAATGGTGACCCATGCCTGAGGACACAAGTCTAAGTTGATATTTGAAATACGGAAGCGCTCATGTCCGGTTAAACCGATCTTGCTCATGTTCTCGCCGGGGAGGTATTCGACCGGAAGGATACCCATGCGTATTAAGTCAGACCGATGGAATGAACCAAAGGACTCGGCGATGATCGCTCTCACGCCAAGCAGGTAAGTACCTTTCGCAGCCCAATCTCGCCCGCAACCGCAACCATACTTAGAACCTGCGAGGATTAACAAAGGTACTCCTTCTGCTTTGTATTTCATGGCAGCATCATAAATGGGCATTTTCTCGCCTTCTGGGAGGTGAAGCGTCATGCCGGCTTCGAATCTTGATAGCAGCAGGTTTTTGATTCGGCTGTTCGAAAAGGCGCCACGCGTCATGATCCTATCGTTTCCCCAACGGGAGCTATAGGAGTTGAAGTCGCGTGGTTGAACCCCATGCTCGAGTAAATACGATCCTGCCGGACTATTGATTGCGATGGTGCCAAAAGGGGAAATGTGATCTATGTTGATTGAATCCCCAAGGAGCAGCAATGCACGGGCTTGGTGGATCTCCTGAAGGGGATCGGGATCGAGTGGCGTTTCTAAGAACAGGGGAGGCTCTTGGATGTAAGTGGATTTCGGATCCCAGGAGTAGAGAGAACTGCTGGATACAGGGATCGCATTCCAGGTCTCGTTACCACCAAATACATCACGATAATGGTGACGGAACATCTCCGGACTGAGGGATCGTTCGATAATCGTCTGGATTTCTTCTGGAGTTGGCCAAATCTCGTTAAGATAAACGGATTTCCCCCGCCGATCATATCCAAGGGGCTCATGTTGAAGGTCGATATCCATTGTCCCAGCCAAAGCGTAAGCAACAACCAACGGGGGGGAAACTAGGTAGTTGGCGCGTACGTGGGGATTGATCCAACCTTCGTAGTTACGGTTTCCCGAAAGCACGGCTGCAACGATCAGGTCCGATTGGTTGATTGCTTTAATCACTTCGGATGGCAATGTGCCACTATTCCCAATACAGGTCGTGCACCCGTAGCCGACAATATGGAAACCCAACTCAGCAAGCGAGTCGAGCAAGCCTGCTTCTCGGAAATATTCTGTGACCACACGTGATCCAGGTGCCAAACTTGTTTTGACATAAGGTTTTACCAGAAGACCTTTTTCAACAGCTTTTTTCGCTAACAGACCTGCTGCAACCATGAGTGAAGGGTCAGAAGTGTTCATGCATGACGTAATCGCCGCAATGACTACCGCGCCATGTACCATTTCAACCTTGTTTCCTCGAATGGTAATGGTCGAAGTACGTCCGATGACGGGGACATCCAGCTCGAAACCACCTTCTTGCTTTAGCGCTGTGAGATCATTCCGGAAAGCTTCTTTCGAGCTGCGGAGTGAAATACGGCTCTGGGGTTGTTTCGGTCCAGCAATGCTGCTCTCTACTGTGTTGAAATCGAATTCAAGTACATCGCTATAATCAGGCTCGGACATCCCTTCTGAACGAAAGAGCGATTGCTCTTTGCAGTATCGTTCGACCAGGTCAAGCAAATCTTCGCCCCGACCAGTGAGGCGAAGATAACGAAGGGTTTCATCGTCGATAGGGAAATATCCCAGGATGGCGCCATATTCAGGCGCCATGTTGGCGATTGTTGCTCGGGCGGGTGGAGATAATTCGGCGAGGCCTGGGCCGATGAATTCAACAAATTTCCCTTCCACGCCATATTGATAGAGGATTTGTGTTATGTGAAGCGCCAGATCGGTGGCTGTACGACCTTTGGGTAATTTTCCTATTAGACGAACGCCGATGACCTGCGGGGTGAGTATGCTGATAGGTTGGCCCAAGATGGCTGCTTCGGCTTCAACCCCACCCACACCCCAGCCCACAATGCCTAAAGCATTGATCAAGGTGGTGTGCGGATTGGTTCCTACTAAAGTATCAAGAAAAGCTTCAAATCCCCTGGAAGTTTCCTTTCGCAGGACGACCTGTGACAGAAATTCGAGGTTTATTTGATGTAAAATGCCAGTATTGGGAGGGACGACGCGCATTTGATTAAATGCCTCTTGTGCCCAACGTAAAAAGGAAAATCGCTCCCCTATTCCGCTGAAATTCGACCTCTGCGTTCCGTCGTAAAGCTTCCTTGGAAGCAAAAAAGCCAACTTGAACCGAGTGACTAATGACCAGATCGACAGGGACACGTGGTGCGATTCTCATAGGATCGCCACCTGCTCTATTAATAGCAGAGCGCATTGCTGCCAAGTCAACCAAGGCCGAGATACCCGTCAAATCCTCGATGACCACTCTTGCAGGATGGAAGGGGATATACGCTTGAGCCTTCGCTTTCGGACACCATTGTGCTATCGAAAGCACATCTGTTTCGGTGATGGAGTACCCGTTGATTTGCCGTAAGGCAGATTCCAGCAGTATTCGCATGCAAAAGGGCAATCGATTGAGATGGGTAAGTCCCTCTTCTTCGAGGGCGTTTAATCGATGAATGGAGTACGATCCGGATTTTGTTGTCAGGGTGGCCAGGGCGTTGAATGGGATTTGAGGCATACCGTGCTCCCAAGGAGAAATCGCGTCTTGGTTCTACTTCAGTGCAAGGTTTACGCATAAAGCACAAATTTCGATCAGAAGTATAATCCAAGATGGTTGGGTCCCGAGATAGTTCAATGGTCCTGATCTAATATTGAGATCCATGTCCGTTTAACGATCTTATGGATGAGTGGGTACTCACTAAGAAAGGATTTGGCAAGAATGAAGGCAAGCAGAGCATTAACTCCTTCATTGTTGCTTAAGTAAGGGGGTAATGGTTGATGGAGAAGATTATCGCCCAAGTTACGAAAGCCCTCGAAGGTTGCTGTGGATGGCTGTTCCTGCTCAATAACTCGCAAGATTCCCTCAGATGTGAGGCAAGCCTGCCCAGCAGGAGCGAGCAAAAAAACATCGAGCTGCCTTGTGGTGAAGGTTTATTTGGCGAGCTGATCCGCGAAGGGCGACCAAGGGTACTGAACGACTACCAGTCTTGGAGTGAGGGAGAGATCGATTTCTTTAAAGCCATGCATTCCATCGTTGCCGCACCCGTCTTCAGGGACGACCACATTGCAGGTGTGCTACTTATTGGACGAGATAAAAAGCAGGGGAAGTTCACTGAAGAAGCATCCCAAATCCTTGAGCTTTTTTCAGGTCAAGTGACGATGGCGTTGGATAATCAGGTTTTGGTCAATCATCTCAGCCGAAGGGCTTCCCAACTGAGTCAAATCAATCAACTCTATAAAGTTCTATTAGATGTTGAGGATTTGTTCACATTGGCCAAGACTGTGGCGATCCAGATGGCAAGGGTGTTCCCTGTTGATGGCTTTCTTCTCATTATGAATGATATAAACCAGCAAAAGATGCCAGCATTGATGATCTATGCATCCCAACAGGAGGGAGCGAAAGAAGTTACCCAAGATGAGAGCTACCAGTTACTGGCGAATGAGATTTTCCAGGGAAGGATCCCGTTTGGAATCCTTGAAAGTCACAACAACGCCTCTCTTGATCCCATGATTGTCGATCTTTTCTCCTCCCGGTCTGCTCTCACATTGCCTGTGATGTCCGGGAGAGAAACAATTGGGACGGGGGTTGTGTTTTTTGAGAATCGGGAGGCGCTCAATGATTGGGAGATCGCATTTGGAGAACAAGTAGCCCACTACATCGGATTTACGATGGAAAGGATCCGAACGATTGAGAGGGAGCAAAGTCGGCGCAAACTCTTCGACGCTATCCGAGAGGCGAGCATACGCCTCACCTCCAGCCTCGAACTTGAGCTCGTTTTAGACGCGATCCTGAGTCAGACGCTGGAACTGATCCATGCCGACGATGCCCATATTTTCCTCTATGAGGAGGGACAGTTATCCTTTGCGGCCGCGCGTTGGGCGGATGATCGGCAAATAGAACCCTATTCAAAACCCCGCGAAGGCGGGATCACTTACACCACTGCGCGTACGGGCGAACGGATCGTCACAACAGATGTGAACAAGGATCCTTTTTTTACGGATTGGCAATGGGGTGGGGCAATCATTAGCTTGCCGCTCAGAATGGGTGGGCAGGTGGTCGGAGTGATGAATGTGGCTTTTGATCGCCCCCATCTATTCGATGATGATGAATTGCGCGTTTTGGATCTCCTTGCGGTACAGGCTGCTATTGCCTTGCAAAATGCGCGATTGTTCGAGCGCATCGATGGTGACCGTCGCCGGGTTCGATTGCTTTATGAGTTAACCAATGCGTTGGTCACAGAATTGAATGACACTGATGTCCTACAACGGGCGATCGATCTGACGACTGCCAGCCTGAATGCTTCCTTCGGGGAGGCGTTCCTTCTTGAGCCGAAACGTAACAATTTGCGCCTGAAAGCAGTTTCTGGGATTGAGCAAGAACCTCTAACCACGGCAGAGACCAACCTGGCCGTAAACGCGGGACGTGGTTTAGAGGGCTGGGTGATCGACCATCGAAAGCCAGCAATCGTGAAGGATTTGGAGCAAGACCAGCGTTGCTTTGGTGTCGAAAGGGTTGTTGAGGAGGTTCAATCAGCGCTGAGTGCTCCGATCCTTGCTGGCAACGATTTATTCGGTGTGCTCACTGTTTATTCCAAGAAACCATTTAAAGAAGATCAAATGGACATTCTTGAGGCCATTGGCAGACAGGTAGGGCTGGCCATATCCAATGCGAGGCGCTATCGTCAAATCGAGCGACGCTTCGCTGAGATGTCCGCCTTACAACAGGTTGCCAAGGTGATTAATAGTCGTTTGGAGATGCAACCTCTATTAGATGAGATTATCAATCAGGTGCATCAAGTGCTTGGATACCCAATCGTGGAAATCTACTTGGTTGAGGGTAAAAACCTCATTTTACATGCCTTTCATGGGGCAGACGAGTATCAACAAGATTGCATTCCATTGGAAAAGGGGATCATTGGTCGAGTGGCACGCGAAAATCGAACTGTCTTTCTTCCGGATGTCACCCTTGATCCTGATTATCTCGCTGGCATTCCTGACACGCAGGTGGAGATCGCTGTCCCTTTGCGTAAAGGGAACATCGTTATTGGGGTGCTCAACGTGGAATCATCGGACCCTGAAGGTCTTGATGATGAGGATTTCCGCTTACTACAATTGCTCGCCGATCAGGTGGCTGTCGCCATAGAAAACGCCAGCCTCTACGATCATCTCTGGTCTCAAGCTCAAGGATTGGAAAAAACTGTCGCTGAACGTACAGCCGCGTTGGCTGAAGCTCTTGACCAGGCAAGAGTGGCGGAGAGATTGAAGACCCAATTTGTTGCGGATGTTTCTCATGAGTTGAGGACACCGCTTGCCAATATCCGCCTCTACCTCGAATTGCTTAGCTTTGGTAACCCGGATCGTTTTCCGGAGTACATTGAGACTTTGCTGAGGGAAACAGATCGACTGGTAATTTTAATTGAAGATTTATTGGGAATTTCCCGATTGGATGTAGGGACGGCTGTGCCAAAGTTGGAAGCGCAAGATCTTAATCAGCTCACCCAAAGCTTGATTGAGGATCGAACTCGTCTTTTAAAGGAGAAGTCGTTACGGGTTAACCTTGAACTGATGGATGGATTGCCACAAGTCATGGCTGATGAACATATGATCACCCAGGTTATCGCAAACCTAGTAACCAATGCGATGAACTATACCGGAGCGGGGGGATGTATTACGATACGCACGCGAAGGCAAAAGGAGGATGATCGCGAATGGGTTATCCTCACGGTCGCAGATACCGGGATCGGGATTCCCCCTGAGGAACAGGATCGGATATTTGAGAGATTTTATCGAGGCAGTGCCAGTCGGATGATGCCTGTCCCTGGCACAGGATTGGGATTGGCGATTTGTAAAGAGATCCTGGATCGCCATGCTGGCCGGCTTACGGTACAAAGCCAGGTCGCCCAAGGGAGTGAATTTTCAATCTGGCTGCCTGTTTCCCATGCAATAGAACACTCAGGCTCATAGAGGGGATGTCTGGTCTACTCCTCAGGCATCATTGGAATCAGGACAGCTCTTGGCAGGAAATAACTGCGATCATTTTGATCATTTGATCGAAAATACTTTATCAGGTTTGGCGCATCACTGCATCCCCAAGGCTGCATAAATAATGTCCAGATGAATGTTCTCTTCAATCAAACGGATGAAGGTCTCCAACTTCTCTGGTTGACCAAGGCGTGTTTTGCCATAAGCACGATCGATAATCTCGACAGCTTCCATCGTATTTTGTTTCACTAATAGAATAGGAACGCCTATGTTTTCTGCTTGGTGGACCACTACCGGACTTGGATGCAAGTTTCCCGTAAGGATCAAGACCACCGTGGATGTCTCCAAAGCAGCCAGTTGAATGTCCGCTCGATCTCCGCCGGTAATGACAGCCTTGTTCTGTTGACGACGAAGTCGAGACAAGGCGGAATCGACTGTCATAGCTCCTACCATAAAGTTCTCAGCCAAAGCATCAACGTCTATGAACTCCGTGATTACTTCTGCGTTGAGAAGATCAATTAACTCGCCGACGCTCAAGGCCGAGAGGCGGGGTTTATCAGGCAATGTACCGAGCAAGGTAATATTCTGTTCTTGAAGGAAAGGTTGGACATATTCATCAATGAACTGGCGACCTTCAGGAGGAACATGGTTGAAGATGACACCCAGGCATTGGTCACCAAGTCTGAAACGGGCAGTCAGGGCATCATCAATAATTTGCATTTCTTTATGATAACGAATCATCACCAGTGCGGGTGCACCGAGAGCCTCAGCCAGTCGCAAGTTGGACAAACCCATGGCATATCCTTCTCGCAGACTGGCGCCTCCTTCCAGAAGCAAAACATCCTTCCCCTGACCTATCTTATGGGCAGCACCGATGACTTTTTCTAATAAATCCCCATTCGGCAAGCCTTTTAGCCGACTGCGTAGGGTTGTGGAGGTCACGACGACGGGGGAAAGATCGGCTGGATTGGCATCCAGCCCCAATGTCTTGCAGACGAAGGCGGCATCCTCATCCGCCAGTTGCCCATCTGGCATACGCCAGGGTTGTGTGCTCATGGGTTTAAGATAGGCGATTTTAAGACCCTTAGCCTGTAATTCTTTGCCTAACGCCAGACACACTGCGGATTTGCCTGAATAAGGTTCGGTTGAAGTGATATACAGTGATTTCATGGGATACTCCCAGATTTTATCCTTGATATTCGTCCCCCCCACGTGACTTAAGCACAAGACGCATGTCGATCGCCGCGCCCCCTCGCCCTTGTTCATAGACAATATAGGGATTGATATCCAACTCCATGATCTCCGGAAAGTCATTTACTAATTGACAGATGCGATGAATCGCTTCTACAAGGGCTTCCTTATCCACTGGGGGTTGGCCTCGGACCCCGTCAAGAAGGGCGTGAGCCCGAATCTCTCGAAGCATCTCCTGCGCTTCATAACGTGAGAAAGGAGCGATACGAAAAGTTACATCTTGCAAGGTTTCGACATAGATTCCACCTAAACCAAATGTGACCAGTGGACCGAATTGGGGGTCACGATTCATCCCGATCAAAACTTCCAAGCCGGGGGGAACCATCTTCTGCACGAGGCAACCACGCAAACGAGCTTCAGGGAGGTAGCGCTGCGTTCGGTAGTAAATCAGGTCAAAAGCGTCTCGCAAAGCGTCAGCATTCTGGAGACCAGTGCGAACGCCGCCCACATCTGTCTTGTGCAGGATATCGGGGGAGACCACTTTGAGGACTACAGGATAACCGATGCGTTCAGCAATTGTAATCGCTTCTTCCGCGTTTTCAGCGACCTGCGAGGGGGGGATGGGGATTCCATAGGCAGTGAGAATATCACGTGCTTCAGCATCACCGATCGTAAGTCGCCCCTCACTTAATACTTGATCGAATAGGCGTCGAACGGATGCTGTGTCGACTTCGGACCGCTCACACTCATGCGAAGGCACATTTTTCATCTGGCGATAAGTGCTCATCGCTTTGAGGACTTTGGCTGCCTGTTCGGGGTAGGGGTAATTGGGGATGTTATGCTTTTCCAGGATGGCTGTGCCTTCTTCTATCCGAGCTTCCCCCATGAAGCATGCGATGATAGGGATATCAGCTTGTGCAGCTACTTCGGCAACCACCTGAGCAGTTTCGCGAATCTCGGTCATCGCCTGAGGAGTGAGAATAACCATAATGCCGTCGACATGTGAGTCTTCAATGACCTGCTGGAGTGCGAAACGGTAGCGATCGGAAAGGGCATCTCCCAGAATGTCCACCGGATTGGAAGCGCTGGCAGCGTCAGGTAAGAATTTCTCAAGCGAACGTATGCATTCCGGATCGAAACGCGCAAGTTTCAACCCGGCGCGTTCGAGGGCATCCGTGGCCAAAATTCCTGGACCACCCGCGTTGGTGATAATGGCGATTCGTTCACCCTGCAGCAGGGGCAAATAGCCAAAGCCACGGGCGAAATCAAAAAGGTCCTGTAAGGATTCTGCCCGTAGAATAGCAGCCTGCTGAAATGCAGCTCGATAAGCTTGTTCAGATCCAGCCAATGAGCCTGTGTGGGATGTGACCGCACGCGCCCCGGCCTGGGTCACACCGGATTTAATCGCCACAACAGGTTTCTTGCGTGTGACTTCTCGCGCGGTATGAATGAAAGCCTGGCCATCGGACAAACCTTCGATGTAGCAGAGGATGACTTTTGAGTCGGGATCGTCCTCCCAGGCTTTAAGGAGATCGATTTCGTCGACATCCGCTTTATTGCCAAGGGATACGAATTTACTCAGTCCCAATCGCCCGGCCTGAGCCCAATCTAAGATTGCAGTCCCTAGAGCACCTGATTGAGACATGAATGCCATCGGTCCTGCAGGGGGCATGCCAGCGGAAAATGAAGCGTTAAGAGGTGTGACGGTGTCGATTACACCCAGGCAATTAGGACCGATGAGGCGAATACCAAACTGTTTTGCGATCTCAACAACTTCCTGTTCGCGTTGCAGACCTTCCTTCCCTGCTTCACGAAAACCAGCGGAGATGATGATGGCAGCGGGAATCCCTTTTTCCCCACATTGATGGATTGCTTCCGGAACAGAAGGGTAGGGGATCACGATGACTGCCAGGTTAATTGAGCCGGGGACATCCAGAACAGAAGGATAAGCCTGCAAGCCTAGGATTTCATCGGCGTTTGGGTTGATAGGAAAAATTTTACGTTGATCGTTCTGAAAGCCACCTTCGATAAGGTTTCTCACAACAGCATGTCCCAACTTGGTTGGATTGGTCGATGCTCCTATTATGGCGATGGTGTTGGGAGTGAAAAAATCAGATAACGACACGCGGCTTTCTCCAGATTGGTCTATTGTACCAAATATTAGGATGGGGTCGTTAGAACCTTGGGTCTTTCCAATCGATGTGTAGAAGTGATGGGTGACATTGCGCTGCAATATTAGAATAGCGCTGAAGAAGGATCTGAGGTCGCCACAGATGTTGCTGGCACTTATGAATGTTATTCCAGGTAAGTTAAGGGCAATAAAACAGTGGTGAGTGTTGGGATGCTACATCATTGGTTGATTGAGAAAGGAATGTCCAATACCAAGCCTGGATTTGGTGTCATTCCATCCATGATTCGGCGCATCTTCGCGCAACGAGTTCTTTGCGCTGATCGTGTGATCGCAGATCATGAAGTCTTGGAAAGTAAGGCTCTGATCGGTTTATATGAACTTCGATGGATAATGGAAGGGCCTATATGACTCAAAGCCTGATAGTGCTGAGCAGTCCCATATCCTTTATGTTGAGCGAGCCCGTAGCCGGGGTAAACCCTATCCATTTCAACCATCTGCTCATCACGCGTCACCTTGGCAATCACCGAAGCTGCTGCAATGGAAAGGACGGTTCCATCTCCTTTAGGCAATGCAGTTTGAGGAAAGGGAGTATCAGGTAAGGAAAGATAGTCGATGAGTAAATGTTCGGGTTGAATGGAAAGGGCAGCAATGGCTCGTCGCATGGCCAATCGGGTGGCAGGCAGAATCCCAATATCATCAATCTCGCCCGACTCCACACATCCCACTCCAACGCTAACAGCTAGTTCTTGTATTACGATCGATTTCGCTTTACGTGATCTCGGAGTCATGACCTTCGAATCACGCACGCCGGACAAATAGGCTATCAAGTTATCTAGTTCCAGTGGAAGGATTACTGCTGCCGCAACAACCGGACCTGCCCAAGCCCCACGTCCGGCTTCATCAATACCAGCAATATAGCGCAGACCCGCATGGAAGAGTCTTAATTCATGGAAAAGGTTCGGTTGAGGGCGTCCGATTATCCTTGCGGACATAGAGGCCTTTTCTCCAATTTGTGCGGATACGGAATAGGTCCATAAGCATATGGATCGAATCCTGCACGACACGGATACGGCTGGCAGGGGAATAATACCAATGAATAGGAATCTCAATCACTCGATATCCACGTCGGAGAGCCAGGAAAAGGATTTCGACATCAAAAGTCCATCCATCCAATTTCTGGATATGAAATAGCTCCTCGGCAACTGACCCTCGGAAGCACTTAAAACCACATTGCGTGTCCATGAATCCGGGCACTGCAAAGAGGCGCACAAGCAGATTGAAAATCCTTCCGATCCAATGCCGGAGTAGAGGTTCGCCAAAGCGGACCGCGCCAGGAGCTTCTCTTGATGCAATGGCAAGGTCGTAGTATTCGATAGCAGGAGGTAAGAAATTTTTCACATCCTCTATTGGCATAGAAAGATCGGCGTCACAAACAAAGCGGAATTGTCCTTTGGCTTCCAACATGCCACGCCGGACGGCCAGGCCTTTCCCCGCATTTGGCTCCTGCAAAAGACGAATGATTGGATAGTTCTCGGAGAATTCACGCGTGATTTGCGCTGTGCAATCCGAACTGCCGTTCTCCACAACCAGGACTTCAGCCTCGTAGGGCTGTTGTTGAAGGAAGTTAATCACCTTAGGAATGGTTTGTGGAAGGCGTTTTTCTTCGTTATGGGCTGGGATGATAATCGATAGAAAAGTTGACATTGAACAAAGATTAAAAAGCTATCATTAAATTATCCCCATATCGGTTAAGACGATATAGGCGAATATGATCAGGACGATAATCAGAATAAATGCCAGGATACCCAAGAGCAGCCATTGACCTTTAGAGATCGCCGATGGAGGCTTTTGTATGGCTTCCTCTAATAATTCGGGCGTCTCTTCCGAATTGAGGTCAAAATCCTTAAAGAATTCCGAATCATCTAATTCAAGGAGTGGCTCTCCTTCATAATCCTCAAGGCTCTCAGTGAAAAAGGCCGACTGATATTCTTCATTCTCTGGTTCAGCACGTATCTTTTTGGATACCTCAGACTCTTGAACTAAATCACTTGCCGGTTTGGGTTCAGGCAGTTTCGGATAAAGGATGGCGTCAACAAGACGATGGATGATTTCTGAGTTCAGAGAAGGGGGCAGTTGTTCAAGATTGGCGGCAAAGAACTCAATCGCATCTGCGGAGACGACGCGTGTGTATGGTCTTGCACTATCAATCAGGGTCCGTGGGTGCGTGAATATTACAACGGCTTCCGCTACAGAGACCTTAATATTTTGGATCTCAAGAAGGCGATTCACTTGTTTAAGTTGATTCAAAGCTGCCGTCTGTAAATTGGGTTTGGTCCGTACAAAGTGGCGCGAACGGGAATTAAATCGTAACCAATCTTCTTCTTTGGCCCGGAATACCCCTCGGACGGGGTATGTCTTCACCAGGCGAATCCCTTGAGGGCTAATCAGAATCATATACGGATCGCTTTCATCGATACCGGGGATAGGAACATTTCTTATCATGACATGTTGGTCTCCCAGAACCTTACTCAGTCGCTGGGTGACCGCCACCTGCGCTTGCATTTGGTGATACCAATCGAAGCCGAAGTCCATGGTAGCATTAATGCGCTTCATCAGGCGAATATCGCCTTCTTCATCGCGATAGGTTGATCGCTCAATCACATTCATGTCTGCATCCTTACATTATAGGCGTGGTATGGGAATCAATATTCCTTTTCCTACCACCTAACCGAATGATCTATTCCTTTTGACCCTGGCGTCTCTACCATAATCGAGAACGACTATCTTTCAATGACCGCCTTTCTTCACTAAGCTACAGTGCTTCATTCAGCAGGTCGATTCCTGTGCAGCATAACAAAGTCGATCATTTGTGTCCATGCATTGGTTCACTTCATTGTTGTTCACACTTCGTTGAAGGTAGACCGTATTCTATGACTGCGCATAAGCGACGAATTCTCTCCTGGTTTGTCTTCCCTAATATATACTTGATTGGAGGCATTGATGTCATCGAGATTCTTGCTTATGAATCCTACCAATAGATAGAAACGATCCTCATAAAGAATTTTAATCTATATCTGTAAAACAATGACCGAATTTTCTCCATCTCCAATCTAGTAGAAATTATATAGGACTCTGGGGTGAGGACAAGGGAGTACATGCGAGTGGAAGAGGGATATAATCATATTGAGGTGAATGATGAGGAGAGTTAGGTATCCCCTTATTTGGCTGATAAGCCTTATTCTATGCTTCACTCCAGTTGATGTTAAGGCACAAGTGGATACACAGGTTTTATTTTTGCAGGCGCAAGGTCCGGTCACTCCGGCCATGGTTCAATATCTTGAACGTGGGATCTCACGTGCAGTGCAGATCGAGGCGGAAGCGGTTATTTTTCAATTAGATACTCCTGGCGGTCAAATTGATCTTATGAATCGGATGATTCAAGCAATTCGAGCCAGCACGGTCCCTGTGGTCGTGTATGTTGCCCCACGTGGAGCGATGGCGGCAAGTGCAGGTACGCTGATCGTGCTTGCAGGTCATTTAGCTGCCATGGCGCCGGAAACAGCCATTGGGGCAGCCAGTCCAGTGGGTGGACAGGGAGAGGATTTGGGGGAGACGATTGCGACAAAAGAGAAAGAGATCCTTAAGGCGACGGTGCGCAGCATTGCCGCGAATCGGGGTGAAGCAGCAGTGGCTCTCGCTGAGGCGACGATCGAAGAAGCGAAAGCGGCTTCTGCAGACGAAGCAATGCAAGTGGGGATGATCGATATTATTGCCGATAATGTTGATGATCTCCTCCAGCAACTGCATGGACGACAGGTGGATTTAATTTCCGGAACGCGAGAGTTACATACCGCCCATGCAGTGTTGGTGGAAATGCCACAAAGTTTCATTGAGCAATTCCTGCAGACGCTCACAAATCCGAACATTGTCTTCCTCCTGTTTACCATTGGTGTACAAGCGATCCTGATTGAAATCTCCAGTCCAGGAGGATGGGTGGCTGGCTTTATCGGGGTGATTTGCCTCGCATTGGGTACTTATGGCGTGGGAGTTTTGCCGGTGAATTGGTTCGGATTGGTTTTTCTGATCACAGCCTTTGTATTATTTATATTAGATATTAAAGCTCCGACACATGGAGCGCTGACCGCGGCAGGGCTGGCATCATTCATCATTGGGGCATTGGTTCTTTTTAATTCACCCGGGACCCCTGATTTTCAGAGGGTGTCGATCCCCCTGGTGGTGGGCGCCGGAATTTTTACCGCCGTGGGTTTTTTCATCATCTTAACTTTTGCCATTCGTGCTCAGAGAAGACGGGTCAGTGTGGGCGCCGAAGCGCTCGTCGGGATGATCGGTCGTGCACGAACGGAACTTTCACCCTCTGGCACGATCCATGTAGCAGGGGAACTCTGGTCGGCACAGTTGGAGGAGGGTTTAAATTCTGTGAAGGCTGGCGACTTGGTGCATGTACTGGCAGTGGAGGGGTTGCGTCTTATCGTCCGTCCGAAAGATTCACCAGAGAGTTGACTTGGCTTGTGACAAAATGTACACTAGCAAGGCATATAGAATTTAGGAGGACATCATGTCACCAGCAGCGAATCGCCTGATTGTGCGAACCGGTCCCAATCCCGGGATGGTGTTTGATATAACGAAGGAAATTACAACTTTTGGAAGAGACGTGGCAAGCGATGTCGTTCTTGGTGATGCAGAAGTATCACGGCAACACGCGCGCCTGACAAGAACTCCCGGTGGATATGTTCTCGAGGATTTAGGTTCAACGAACGGAACCTTTATCAATGGAGAACGACTATCAGCTCCACGAGTTTTGAGGCCAGGAGATCTATTGGGATTGAGCGAGAAAGTAACACTTACCTTTGAATCGACCGCACCGGCATCTGCAGAGACAGTCATTAGCCCAGTTGCGGGTGCTGAACGCTATGCCCCCACGATGCGGGAGGAAGCGCCAATGCGCACACCCCTGCCTATCGATGTAGGACAACCCATTCCTACACCACGTGCACAATCCGTCTCGGAAGACAAACCTAAGAAAAGATCGCCCTGGCTTATCGCCGGTTGCGGATGTTTGATCGTCTTGGTGGTGGTTATTGTATTCCTTGTCTACATGGATATTATGTATCCGGATATTCTATATGCACCGCTTCGGCTATTAGGTTTTTAACGCAAGCAGGGCTATCCAGATTGACTGATGCAGCGGTAGAGAGCGAAATGCCTTCAAAAAAGAGACCACAAGTATAGTTTGTCATTACCCATGGTTCTATGAATTGTCCGAGGTGGATAATTCACTAACTCGAGGAAACGCCCCACCATCGATCCACTAATCGGGGCGTTTTGTTTGGACAACGATACTCGTAAGAAAAGAACGATGATCATTAAGTGGATTGATTTTCAGCGCTGTTATTCTCACAGCCGGAATGATGGGAATAGGCCTGGTTGGGGAAACTCTCTATTGAGTGAAGGGCGATGCGGCAGTTGCTCTGTTTCTTGATGCTGGCTCTCTTGATGGGCGGAAGCACAACCAGCCCGGAGTTGAGAACACACGTCTCGCATGAACAGGTGATCGTCACCTCGACACCAACTATCCCGACCGCGGATATTTATCAACCGGAACGCGAGCGGATGGTGCAAGACGGTATCGTCGGGTGGGGGATTGAGAATCCGGCTATCATTCAAGTAATGGGGGATGTCCCAAGACATGAATTTGTGCCTGAGGAGCTTCTCGACATGGCTTATGAGAATGTTCCTCTGCCCATCGGTTATGGTCAGACGATATCCCAACCCTACATTGTGGCGTTGATGACGCAGGAATTGGGGGTTTCCGCAGGAGACCGTGTTCTGGAGATTGGCACAGGTTCCGGTTATCAGGCCGTGGTTCTGGCTGAACTGGGGGTGAAGGTTTTCACTATGGAGATCGTTGAATTCTTGGCGAAGGCTGCACAGGAGCGGTTTGAACGACTGGGGTATAAAGACATGATGACTCGCCATGCCGATGGGTACTACGGATGGGAGGAAGAGAGCCCGTTCGATGCCATCATTGTCACCGCCGCACCGGACCATGTGCCGTCTCCCCTTTTAGGTCAATTGAAAATCGGGGGCATCATGGTGATCCCGGTTGGTCCTGTGGGGGGATTTCAGGAGTTATGGCGGATTACACGTACGGGGGCGGAGAGCTATGAATCCATCAGCCTGGGCGGTGTTCGCTTCGTCCCGCTGACGAGGGTTACACAGGACCCCTAACTCCTTCCTGTCTATATTTTTTGAAGCATAAGGCGCTGTGAGGAATGCAGCTACATAAGCCAGCGCACCAAAACCCATCGTAGCGCGCATACCCCAATCAAGGGTGATCATTGCAGCAACAACTCCAATAACCCCGGAGGTTGCACCATTAATGGCCCAAGCCAAGGGGATCATCCCGGGCAAACGCTTTTCTAATTCACGTAAACCTGAAGCGAAAGGGATGCCCATAAGAAACCCGATAGGCGCGATCAGGAAGACGACATAGATGAAGCGGAAGAGCTCATGCGATGGCATCGTGAGAGCGACCGCGTATTCAAGTCCAAAGTTGAGGGCGACCAGAAGCCCGATAAGCAGACCCAGGGATAAGCGCAGATGAACTCGAGGGGAGAAGTAACTGCCCACGCCGGAAGAAAGCAATAATCCAAAAAGTACAGCTGCCAGAGCAGTCGCTGGTCGGTCCAATAACAAAGTCATTTTTTGTATCAATGGGATCTCAATTAGGAGATAGCCGGCGCCAAGGAAGGCGAAATAAGCTGGCAGTTTTCGGTTGAGATAGGGCGAAGGATGCCTACTTCGCAACAAGTACAAGGGCGCCAATCCAAGGGGAAGAGCCAGAAGGACCATGAGAGCCAGTAATGCCAAGAGAACCAGGTATCCGCTACCCCCGAAGGGTTGCCAGACTCGTCCCAGGGTGGCAAGGACCTGCGGGGTTTGTCGCCAGCGAAAAAAGTGGAAAAAGAAAGGACGGTCGTCTGTGGGTGGTCGGAGGTTGAAATAATAGTTATTTAGCGTCTCTTCCGGGTTGGTGAGAAGATTATAGTAAACCTCGTAGTAGACGTCCTTAGGGAGATGATTGAAGCGATTGAACTGGCTTGAATCCAGACCGGGAAAGTAAACGGGATCGAATGCATTGGATTCTAGAAAGGTCTCAGCCAATTGATATTCTTCAGGGGTAAATGGGCGCTTAGAGGCGATTAAGGTTGCCGTGCGCATCCCTCGATAGGCGATTAAGTGCGCTTCAGGATGAGGGATTCCTGAGGCTTTAAGCGCGCTGAGCAGAATGGCCCAGGTTCGAGCTGATTCGCTCGGGGGTGTCCCAAGCCATCTGGTAATCACGAACATCCCATCTTGATTGAGGCGACCCAATGCCTGTGAGAAGGCCTCGACGGTTAAAAGGTAATTCTCCATAAGACTGAAAGCGCCGGAAGTAACCGGGTGGAAGCTCTCGCTCAGAGCCAGTATCACCAGGTCATAACTTTGACCTGGAGTTTCAAGTGCGCCGCGAGAAGATCGGTCAGAAATGCTGATTCCAGGATTAGAAAGAAGATTCTCAGAAAATTCACGGTATTCACCCATCATGAGTTTGTGAATCAATGGTTCGTCAGTTGGAAGTGTGATCCTGCCTGCACCGGATGACAAGGCAATGATGGCTTCAAAACCGCCCCCGGGCTGCAAGATCAGTGTTTTCGCTCCTGGTCTGAGGCGGTAAGCTAATGAGGTTGGCATGTGCTCTGCAATTGTATTTGCAGCTGGTTCCCTGGGCGCGAGGGCTGTGATGGGGATTGGCCCCTCTCCGTCGATAAAGACAGCTGCCTGTGGCGGTGGATCAATCGGGGCATTCAGGCTAAGCCCAGGTAAGACATGGATCGTATTCGTCTCAACGACATCGACACGACTGGAGGAACTCCACACGGTTGTTGTATGATTGGCATCCGCTGCAAGTTGCGTGATGACTAGTGGTTTATAAGGAGATAGGCGTAATTGCAATTGGGGCGGAAGCCAAAGAAGTCCAAGGAGGGTGATACTGGTCAGGATTACAAGCAGATAGGTTTCCAGACGTCTTTGAAGGAATAGGAAACCAGAAAGTAATCCCAGTAACATACTCAGAACGATCGTCCTCTCACCTCCCAACAAGTCCAATGCTATCAAAGCAATGGGGCATCCCAGCGCGGATCCAATGAGATTTGCGGCGTAGGGGAGATGAGCACCCGTGCCTGCATGAGCGAGGGCTGCGCCGATAGCCCAGCCTGCGAAGAGGAAGGGTAAACCAGCGGCGGCGAAATAGAGCATGAGAATCCAGGCCTGCTTGCCATCCCAGGTGACGCTATATGAATCGAAGGGAAGGAAATTGATGATCAGGTAGGCGATTGCTATCGATAGGGAAAAACCTGCTGTAAGCTGCGAAAGCGGAGGGTTTTTTGGAAGGAGTGTAAGCATAAAGCCGCTAGCCGCGAAACCCATGACGGCCAAACTGACGACCATAAAGGCGAAATGGTGGAATTGCTGAATGGCAAATAGTCGGGTGAGAGCAATTTCGAAGATGAGCACTGCGGCTGAGAGTAAAGCCAAGCCGAACGAGTTTTGCGTCTTGGATTTGATCATAGCTCTCGATCCTTCTCGAATAATGATTTTAATCTAAAACGATCGGCTCTCCGAGGAACTATGCTTGTGATCTTGGACTGCGCCGATAATGGTTCTCGCATTCTTATATTGCTCTAATATCGATCGTATGAAATTCTTATCTTAGGTGAATATGCTTGTAAACGTAATTGGATAAAAACACTCGTATATAAGATGGAGGATGAACGATGTTAAGAGTATATACACGACCAAGTTTCCTACGTGGCGTTCGTTATTATCAACCGGTGGAATTTAACGGTGGCCGTCGGCTTCCAGTTGACTTTCACGTCGATCAGGACGAATTTGTACTCACAGCTGATGTGGCGGGGATGAAACCAGAGGATTTGAAGGTAGAGATCCATGATGGTGTGCTAACCCTAAAGGGTGAGATCAAACCCCAACCCAATGGAGAGGGAAAATACCTCCTGCGTGAAATCTCTCATGGCGAATTTTCCCGAAGCTTACAGCTACCAGATCATGTGGATGTGGATAAAGTAGAGGCGAAGATTGAGAATGGATTGTTAAGAATCCGTCTTCCCAAATCAGAAGAAGTGAAACCGAAAACCATTCAAGTCAAGACCAAGTAATGATTGGGAGGGTTAGAAAAAATGGGCGGTAACTCGCCCATTTTTCTTGAATGCTGTTCAGAATTAATGAACGCAAGGGGTAGGTCCGATTTTTAGATTTTGATATTATATACCTATCAATAATCCGCATTCGGTGTATCCTCATATGCGGCGATGAGGAGTCATCGGTTGACTCAATAGATATGGAGGGTTTTGAATTGCGTCATTGCGACATGATCTTTTTACGGTTCATCTGATCAAGACCAGATGAATTGCTGAGCTTGCATGAGCATTGAAAAACTTTGTAGACCATCCTTAGCCGTTGATTGTAAGGGCGTAGCATGTGAGGTTTGAGGTGAATACGGACAGAGCACCTTGAAGCTGGGGAGGTAGTCTGAATACGATCGATTGGCAAGTTCACTCAAAAAAGGAGAGGGAGTTGATGACCGAGGAAGAGCTACTTCAAGTGGATCCAAATACGGCCGATGAGCAAATATTGCAGCAATTGCCAGGGATTGGACCCGCGCTGGCGAAAAGGATCCTGGCTGCACGTCCGTTCATGGATGTGGATGATATGCTGCGAACCCCAGGGCTGGGGAGAATGAACCTTGAACGGATCAAGCCCTTCTTGATTTTCACTCCAGGCCAGTTTGAGGACCACCCCCCTCAAACTGAGGAGGTTGTCGAAGTGGCTGAAGGCAAGGAATCCGAGGAAATAATGCAAAATGTGATCTCGGAAGAAAGTCAGGAAGATGGCGCGATCACGGGGAAAAGTGCACGTCCAGATCAGTCAGGGACAAAGCTCCTCGTTCCTGAAAAAAAGGCACGTGAGCAAAAGCCACGCGAAGAGACCTTGCCCGAGAAACATCCACGTCCGAGGGAAAAGTCTATCAATCGTGCCGAGATGTTGTGGCTCATGGTGGGGGTTGGGATCTTGGCGATGATATTCTCGATCCTGATTAATTTGGCCATCCTGGCTGGTATCAACGGCACGCTTGATTTCAATCGTTTGAGTGCAATTCAGCAGTTGGATGCAGATTTGGATCTGTTGACGGCAAACTTGGAAACCCTTGATTCTGACTTGGAGATGCTCGAGCAACGTGTGAAGCCTCTTGAGGGACTAAGTGGTCGTATGACTACAGTCGAAGAGCAAGTTGGTACCTTGCAAGGCGATATGGAGCAAGCATTGAGTACCGTGGAAGGCATGCAAACGGAACTTCAGCGTCTATCTGAAGAGACGACACGGTTAACTGGGCGAGTGGGCATGTTTGATTCGTTTCTAGAGGGATTGAATCGTTTGTTAGGGGAGCTCTTCGCTTCAACTTCACCAGAGGGTTCCCCGGAGACACAGGAGTAAACGATGATAAGTGAATATGAGAATACAAGCATGAGAGAAGATCGGGGTCGACCCACCTTTGCCAAACGCTTTTTCCGTGTTTTCACCCGTGTGCTCCTGGTGATCATCTTTGGAATGCTTCTGGGTACGGCGGCATATTATGGCATCCCGGCGCTCTACCGGGATTGGATTCAACCAGTGCAGGCTAATTCGCAGCAGATCATATCCTTGGAACAGGAACTCTCAGCATTGAAAGAACAGTTACAGACACAGGAATCCGAATCTGCTGCAGCCTTTGCGGACTTAGAGGGAAGGCTGTCCGAACAGCGGGAAGCGATTGCTGAATTACAGGCCCAGAGTGAAAGTGCCCGTGTGTCAATCGATGAAATCAATACAAGTTTGGAGGATCTCGAATCCCTTTCTGGCAGAGTGGATACGTTCGAATCGACGCAATCGCAGTTGCAGGATCAACTCGGGCAGTTGGAGCGCTCATTGGAAGATGTTGATTCTCCCGTTAAACAATTGAACCGGCAATACCAACTGCTACGCGTGATGGAATTAATTACTCGAGCACGCTTCTGGATGATTGAAAACAATCTTGGTCTGGCTGCTGAGGATGTGACCAGCGCAAGACAGATTCTCGTGGTGGTTCTTGAGGAGGCAACCGAGCAGGAGGATTTGCTGCCCATTATTGAACGCATCGATCAGGTTTTGTTAGAATTGTCCGATAAACCTGTCATTGCTGCGGATGATCTTGAGATTGTTTGGAAGCTGCTTATTCAAGCTACAGAGCCACAACCTGGCAAGGTCATGCAACCTGAGGAAGAAACTGGAGGGATCGAATGAGCGAGAAGAATCTGAACATTGGAGAGGGTTCTGAACACAAGCCGTTTGAGGAAGAGAAGGAAGGGATTGTTCCAAAAGTAGAAACAACGGAAGGAACATTTGCGCCTGAAGAAGTATTAGTGCAGGGTAAAGAAGAATCTCCATCACAACCCAGCCGAATGACTATTTTCCTACGTCGTGCGCTGATATGGGCTGCAGTCATTATTGTGGTTTTTGGCTTGGGCATCCTGACAGCCTGGCTGGTGCGCGGTCGCGCTCAGGCAACGGAGATCGGGCGCCTGCAGACTCAGGTCGAGACGATGGAGAGCGAGAAAGAAACTCTCTCTAAGGAAAAGAGCACACTGGCAACCGAATTGGAAGGTAAACTGGCGGACATCCAATCTCTGCAAGCGGAGAAGGATACCTTGGAGGAGCAATTGACCGAAAAAGGATTGCAGATCGAGATGCTGAGAATTTTTGTCGATCTGACCTCCGGCCAATTGGCTTTGGCCAACGATGATGTGGTTACGGCAAAGGCCTCTTTGGTACGAACCGACAGACGTCTGGAAGTGCTGCAATCAGCATTACAGGAAGAGGAACAAAAAGTCGTAGAAGGGATGCGTACACGCCTCGCCTTAGTCCTGAACGAGATTGACGGAGATGCCTTTGCGGCAAAAAGGGATTTGGAAGTGCTTACCAATAGCCTGGTTGCCCTACAACGATCGCTATTTGGAGATTAGCTCCAGCAAAGTTCTGCTTTGATGGCTTTATTGCGATTCGATCCTAAGGGCGGCAAGGGAATAATCTTGGCTGTTCGGGTCCAACGGGTCAACAAAGGCAGAGATGATGGGGATTGACTTCTCCATAACTGCTTAAAGCAGCTAAATATGGGCCGGGTCGTCCCCAAAATTTATTGGTTGGTCAGGTTTTCATCTCTCGTGGCCAGAGCAAGCCGAGATGTAGAGCTCCCTGGTGGAATTTTGCCACTATGAGTATCTAACGTTAAAGGACAAACAACTTTTCATCCCAGTCCACCTGTCCGAAAGAGATACACCATCTATCCCCATGAAGGCTTCCGAGTCAGAGCATCGCAGCAGTCAATAAAATGATGGCCGCGCCAACGGTCGGATTGCGATAATGAATCGATCCACAATTCGGATAACCTCGGCGTGGCCTTTCATGATTGAGAAGGTTGATTAGAACTGTTCCACAGATGGGATAAAAAAATATATGGATCATCCTACATTGTTGAGAAATCGTTATTTTGAAAATCGGATGCTTAATAACGAAGCAGGCCTGCTATCCTGCCCGCCTTCTCCAAAGCTTCGCTATTATGAATCACCATGACTTCTCCCCCGTCGCTGAACACTTTACGGATAGCCAACTCAACAGCATCCTCAATGGTCTCAAATTCACCCTGGCAATAGGGGCATTTCTTTGGACTTTGGGCAGTCAAGTAACCGCAGCTCTGACATCGGGATCCTCCTGCGCGGAAACCCTCACTCAGGACAAGGGTATAGACTCGACTGGTATGAATTGCGCCTAAGGTATCATCCAATCCGATAACACCTTCGCGCCCTTTCGCAGCTGCGGTAATGATGGCATCTACCAATTGTTCTTCTTTTTCGACTTCAGCCTGTTGAGCGACTTCAAGCGCTTTCTCGAGGACATAAGCGTATCCAGCGGTCATGTCAATGGGGAAAGTCCCCATGACCAGACTTTGCCAGGCTTTCGGCATTTGAGAGAGAAAGCGGGATGAATTTTCTTCTGTAGCGCCCACCAAAATGCGACGGACACGTTTTTCTTGGAAGAAGCGCGTTGCAAATCGGGCTGCTTCCTTAATGTTACGCTCTGCGACCTCTTCCGAATATCTTGTCTGACCGGCAACACCCCCTTTCCGGCCTGCGGCTTGTGAGCCTCCACCTCGTTTCGTATGACGCACGGCCTGGCCCATCGTTCCTTCATGCTCCTGTAGCTCTCCAAGGTGGAGGTAAAAAAGCCTCGCGCCTTGTTGATCTACTAAAACGACACCGTAGTGGCCATAATTATCAAATAGATCGGCTAAGGGTTTTACATAAGGACTATCCAGCAAGCGGGCTCGATCACGGATAGGCAGGGATAAGGAGAAAGAGCGGAAATATTGATCCGGAGCACATGAAAAAAGTGCAAGGGAGCGCCCACTCCAATCATACTGATGTTCAATGAACCGTTGGATTGCTTCGATGTCCTGGGGATCAGGTGCCTCGAGATGTTTGAGGAGTTGACGAAGGCGTAACCTATAGGCATCCACTGAGCCAGTTGTTGGATCGACATTGAGGTAGACACTAAGCACAGGATGCGCTGGATGATAGCTAATCAATTTCTGAAGATCCAACTCGGTCAGCATAATAGCCTCCTGAGGGTAATTTTTTTATCTTTCGCCCGGATTAGGGGCGAGCGCCAATCGTTAAGGGAATTTCCACCTCCTCTCCATTGCGTAGAATTGTGAGCGTGACTTCCACACCAGGTTCCGTCTCCATGATCAAATAGGTAAGCAAATCATTAAACTCGGCGATTCGGATGCCATCGATGGCGATAATCCAATCTCCCCCGGGTTGGAAACCGCTATCTTCACAATTGGAAGCTCCGATGATGCCAGCCTGATCTGCAGGTCCATCGGGGGTGACACAGGTGACATAGGCTCCACGCGCATCTGGCGGCAGACCAAGATTTTCAAGCACTTTCAACGTGATAATGTCAGCACTCAGGCTGGTGATTCCCAGGTATGGATAATTATAAGTCCCTTTTTCGATCAGGGAGGGGGCTACACGACGCAGGATGTTGACAGGGACGGCGAAACCGACACCGGAGTTGGCTGCATCGCCGGAGAGTGTGAAAGTTTCTGTACGGATGGCTCGATTGATGCCGATTACTTCAGCGCGCATGTTGAGCAATGGTCCCCCCGAATTTCCAGGATTGATGGCCGCGTCAGTCTGGATAATGGCACCGGCGGTAAAAATGCCTCCCGAGGGCGCGCTCCTTTCTGAGGCCAAGGTACGACCAATCGCCGAGACGATACCCACTGTCATGGTTCCTGAAAGACCAAATGGATTTCCAATAGCGACAACGAAATCACCTACATTAATCTCATCGGAATCGCCCAGGGGCAAAGGGTGAAGCTGCTCTACCGGCACATCCACGTGGAGTACGGCCAAATCGGAATCCGGATCGGTGCCAACCACTTCCGCCCAGGCACGATAACCAGATGGGAAGTCCACTTCTATCTCCTCAGCGTCCAGGATCACATGCTGATTGGTGATGATGTGACCATCGCTATCGAGGACGAATCCAGAACCCTGCCCGCTGGGGATGTCTTCTTGGGCTGATCCTAAATCGGAATATGTCCAAATGGCAACAATTCCAGGATTGGATTGTCGATAAAGCTCCACCAAGTTGATCCCCTCCAGGAGCATGGAAGAAGCCCCAGGGGTTAAGATAGGGGCGTTTGAGGAAGCGGCTGTAAGGGTAGGCGAGATGGCTGTGTTGGATGTTGCAGGAGCTGTGCTTTGCGGAAGTGTAAGTGAGCAAGCAATGATCGCAAGTGCGGATACAAGAATAGCGAGAGAAAATGGGCGAGTTTTCATGGATACCTGCTTCCTCAATATATTGAAATTCTACCTAAGTAGATCGAAGTGACGCAAGTCTACGAAAGAGATCGCGCTCCTCCTTGGTTAATTGCTCGGGAAGATGCACTTTTAATTTTGCGTAGAGATCACCATGGATCTTCGGGTTATTGATTTTGGGCATACCGCGGTTTCGAAGTCGAAAAGTCTGACCAGGTTGGCTACCTGGCGGAATGGTCAAGACAACTGGACCAGCCGGGGTAGGGACGAGCCCTTCCCCACCAAGCACTACGGAGTACAAGTCGACCTCAACTTCTGTGTATAAGTCGTCGCCATTGCGCTCGAAACGTGTATCCCCTTCAACCTGGATATTTAAATAGAGGTTGCCAGGTCCGCTCTTTCCCGGATGACCTTTGCCGGAGATGCGTACTCTTGTGCCCGTTTTGGCGCCTGCTGGAATCTTTACTTCCAGATGACGCCCATCCAGTTGAAAGGTCCTCATCGTTCCTTGGTATGCTTCCGACAGGCTTATTGGGATGGATTGTTCAATGTCACGACCCCGCATGCGAGGCTGGTTTAAATCCACGGTCTGACCAGCCACCCCACCAAAGATGGCATTGAAGAAATCAGAGAAACCAGCCCCAAAAAGATCACCCAAATCGCCGACTTCAACTCGCATCCCACCTGGCCCCCGAGTCCAATGTGACCAATCAAATCCTTCTTGCCTCCCACCCATCCGTTCCCAGGCGTGATAGGATTCACCGAGTTGATCATATTTACCACGTTTGGTTGAATCTCCAAGCACCTCATATGCTTCGTTGATTTCTTTAAATCGTTCTTCAGATTGTTTGTCTCCAGGATTCTTATCTGGGTGGTACTTGAGCGCAAGCTGGCGATAGGCGCGTTTGATCTCTTTCTCATCTGCATCTCGACTAACGCCCAGGATTTTATAGTAGTCTTTATATTCCATCTTCCCCTCAACTGTTATTAATTGTAAGGTTTATTCGGAAACCACGTCAAGATAAGCAAGGTCACTCTTATGCAATTCTTATCTGTTTACCCCAGCCAGCGCATTCAAGCGAGAGGCCTTTATTCCTCTTTCATTCGGGGGCGGTTCGCCATGATGATGGATGATATTTCTTCTGATAAGGAATCCGCCGGTGAGAGTGGGACAGATAATCAAGTCGTTGGGCATGAACATCTAAAAACGGATAGATACCCCTGCTTGACTCCCCCGAAAGAGCCTTCCATGCTATCATAACCGCATGATGACAACTTTTCAGGGTGACCGCATTCTAGTTGTTGACGAGGACAGGCATGTTTTAGATCTACTTGCCAATCAGGTATTGATTCCTCTCGGCTATCAGGTGGAGATGGAAACGGAAGGTAGCCGAGCGATCGAACGCGCCCTGGCAAATCCACCGGATTTAATTATTGCCAGCCTTACTTTAACCGGATTAAGCGGCAAAGATGTTCTTGTGGCATTGCGGTCCCAGGGCGCGGAAGTGCCGATCCTGGTAACAGCTACTGAGGGGAAAGAGGAGGATGCCATCCAAGCGTTCCGTCTTGGGGCAGTGGATTATCTTGTAAAACCCCTGCGGGAAGCGGAGGTGGTTGCTGCTTTAGAACGGGCTTTAAATGAGTTGCGTTTGCGACGAGAACGTCAGGAACTTGCTGATCAACTCAGCGAAAGCAATCGTCAATTGGAGCGCAGAGTTCGTGAGTTAACCACACTTTATGGCATTGGGAAGGTGGTAACTTCCACTACCGATCAGAGCAGACTCTTCGCAAAGCTGATGGAAGGCAGTACTTATGTCACGGAAGCAGACATGGGTTGGATACTGCTTCGAGATGAAAAGACAGAACAATTATTCTTGAGAGCCCATCGTAATCTGCCACCGCCCTTCTCGGGAAGGCTTCATAAAGCATGGAACGATGGGGTGAGTTCATTGGTGATGCTCTCGGGGCAGGCATTGAGCATCCATGGCGAAGGGCTTAGTCAGTTTGAGCTCTCGCAATTTTGCCATGCTGCATTGATCGCGCCAACGAAGGTGCGCGATCAGCCCATTGGCGTACTGTGTGTCGCGCGTGAGGCTGCAAAGCCATTCTCGGAAAGGGACCAGGCGATGCTGGAGGCAGTTGCGGATTACGCTTCGATTTCCCTGGTCAATGCAAGGCTCTTCCTGGCCCTTGAAGCCAGAGCCAAACGGCTTCAACAGGCTGTGGATCAATCCCAGGTTACAAGAGTTATCGATCCAGAGCAGTTGACCAACGCACGACAGATTGCCAAATCCCTACGGATGCAGGTATCCTCTCTTCTGGAGAAGAGCGACGACCCTGAAATTGCCTCCAGGTTAGAGAAGATTTCTGATCTTGTGGAAGCGATGTTTGGGCAGTTCAGTACCCCGGAAGGGGCCAGGCCTGGACAGGCCGATCGAGCAACTGGACCCTCCTCCTAGAAAAGTTTGAGTAGTGTTGAGAAGATCTTTCATGAGTTGGTGCATGATTTGATCTTATGATGAAACGCGGGCGGAGCATAATGAGCGAACCATTGATACTCGTTGCTGATGACAATCATGAAATTCGTGTCTTTCTCGAGGACATCCTTGTAAAACTGGGCAATTTTAAAGTCAAGTCTGTCGGCGATGGTATGTCAGCCCTCAGTCTGGTGCGAGAAATGACCCCTGATGTGGTGATCACCGATCATCATATGCCTGGTTTGAGTGGACTCGACTTGATACGGCGATTACGACTGGATCGACCTGGACTTCCCATTATTCTGATGACAGGCGAAAGCACAGAATCTTTGGCCATTGAGGCGTTCCGGGTTGGAGCTTCAGATTACTTGGTAAAGCCATTCGAGCCCGACCATTTGATCACAATGGTTCAACGATGCCTGGCGCAAGCAAAAAAGATGGCGGAATTTATTCAAGTGCAAAAAGGGGTAGAGACTAGCCAGGAGATGCTTGAAAGCCAGGTGGGGGAATTGGCGATTCAGTCACGCTTTGGTCGGACCATAAAAGCCGTTATGGAATTAGATCAGGTTCTTACTGCCGCGGTCGACACCGCTGTGCGCTTGACCGGCGCCGAAGAGGGCAGTTTACTCCTTATCGATGAGGAAAGCGGCGAGTTATATATGCGAGCTTCGAAGAATTTCGATGATGAGTTCAGCCGAACTTTCCGAGTTCCCGTTAGAGATTCGCTTGCTGGCCAGGCGATTGAAACGGGCAAACCTGTGCGCCTCGATGAGCGAACTCCCCAGAAAATTAAAACCTCCTATTTAGTCCATTCTTTGGTGTATGTGCCCCTCCGTGTCCGCGATCGGGCGATCGGTGTGCTGGGAGTCGATAATCGTACGCGTGGCAAGACTTTATCTGACCATGATATGGCCATTCTGACCACGATGGCGGATTATGCAGCCCTGGCCATTGAGAATGCGCAACTCTATTTACGTTCAGAAGCTGAACGATCCCAACTGGAAACGATCCTTTCACAGATTGAAAATGGGGTCATTGTAGTAGACACCAAGAACCGGCTGATGTTGATCAACCAGATGGCCCAGGAAGCTGTTGGAATTAGCAGTGAACATCTTGGAGAGTCTGTCGAAAAAATATTCAGCGATCCCAAATTGCTGACCCTGATTAATTTGCCCCCGGATCAATCGAAACGAGAGGAAATTGAACTAAATGACGGACGGGTATTTCATGCCCAACGCACTCCCATTGAAGGTGTGGGCCAAGCGATAGTCATGCAGGACATTACCCATTTGAAGGAGTTGGATCGGATCAAGTCCGACTTCGTGACCACTGTTTCCCATGATCTGAGATCTCCATTGACGGCTATCCTGGGCTACATCGAACTCATCGGACGCGCTGGCGAAGTGAATGAGCAACAGCGTGAGTTCATCTCACGGATTCAGATTAGTGTTCAACATATCTCCTATTTGATCAGTGATCTCTTAGATCTTGGACGGATTGAGGCCGGCTTGGATACAACCAAAGAATATGTCGATATGACTACACTTACCAATGAAATTTGCCTGAGCATGGAAGGAGCCGCGCGCGCTGCCAAGGTCGATTTTCAGGGAGACATCCAAGAGCACATGGGGCAGATTTTTGGGGATCCGATTCGGCTAAAACAGATGCTCGGCAATCTGATTGACAATGCCTTGAAATATGCGCCTATTGGTGGGCAAGTGCACTTAGGCGCACGATCAGAGGGCGACCAGGTGATACTAACCGTTAGCGATACTGGCCCGGGAATCCCACTTAGCGACCAGCCCTACTTGTTCAATCGTTTTTTCCGTGCCAGCAATGTGCCAGAGGATGTCTCCGGGACCGGATTGGGATTGTCAATAGTAAAATCGATTCTGGATAACCATAATGGCCGTATTTGGGTTGAATCCCAATTAGGTGAGGGGACGACTTTCACAGTTGTTTTGCCGATGGCGAAAATATAATTCAATGCCTCCGCTTGCGAATCGATGTCCCCTAGAGAACTTCTCTCTCGATAAAAATGTGCCTCCGCCGGGGCGGTGAGGGGGGGGTGACCCGGCGGAGGCTTTCGCCAAAGGAGGAGACAGCGATGAGTGTAAGGTGTTCCGTCTCCGAGCGTTATAATACTTGCTCCCATTAGGTGTAGGTATTGTCGAAGATCATCCAAGCGAAGTGACTTTAATCCCACACATTTTCCTCGACCCAAAGATTTATTTTTATAATTTCTATGATGACATAATGTACACTTCTTTGAACATGATTGAGATATGGAAGTAGGTCGGAGATGAAAGAACTCGACTCTCTTGAACTGCGTCGGCGGTTGGCTAACCTGGGACGACGTAAGCCTTATGCATCTACTCAACCCTCATATGAAACAGACCAAGATGTTGGTTTGCCCGAAGGGAAATGGATTAAAACCCCTTCGGGCGAAGCCTTTCAAATGGAGCAAGCATATTTTGCTCATGATCCCCATGGACAATATCCATTATCGCGTTTGCTGTCATTTTCCTCGCAACTTCTTGCTGAAGTTGCCCGAAAGCCAGAATTAGGAATCGTCCCACTCGATCAGCTTATCTTCCTCGACACAGAGACCACAGGACTTGCAGGTGGAGCGGGAACCTTGATCTTCCTCGTGGGTTTGGGAAGGTTTTTCGGTGATCGTTTCCTTTTGCGTCAATATTTTCTACACGATCCTGCAGAGGAAACGGGCATGCTTCATGCCCTGTTAGAGGAGTTGGAGACAGCACCAGGTTTTGTTACATACAATGGACAGACATTCGACTTACCTCTGCTGGAGAACCGCTACATCATGAACTTTCGAAAGCGCTTACCGCTCCTCGACTATCCGAATCTTGACTTGCTCCATATCGCCAGACGGCTTTGGCGGCACTTCCTGCCAGATTGCACTCTTGGCACTGTCGAGGCGCAGATATTGGGAGTGAGACGAACCGAACAAGATGTCCCCAGTTCGTGGATCCCAGGGATGTATCTTGACTACTTACGTACAGGCAACACCGCTCAGATCAATCGCATTATCTATCATAATGTCGTCGATGTGCTTTCTTTAGTCGCCCTGACCGGTCAAATCCTTGAACGCCATTACCCGGAAGATGTAAGCACCCTCTCCAATGCAGAGGCGTTGGCTGTGGCCCGATGGCATCAAGATCTCGGACGGGACTTGCCGGCTGAGATTGCCTTCAAAAAGGCTATGCTCACAGAAGATAAGAAACTTCGGGTCGAAGCTTTGCGCAGATACACGGAGCATTTACGTAAGAACGGTCGGAAAGCCCAGGCGGTTGAGGGATGGGAAACCTGGCATCAATTGGCGCCATCGGATCACCGTCCCTGTATCGAACTGGCCAAGTATTGTGAGTGGGACTTAGGTGAAGTTGAACTGGCAATTCATTGGGTTCAGGAGGCGCTCCAATGTCTCACCTATTGGCCTGCGGATTGGCGTCGTCAAAAGACTTGGGAGGAAGTCGAACACCGACTCCAACGATTGGCACAAAAGCGAAGCGCTGACGCGCCCGGCTCCTCGGAGATCTCATAAGCGGATTGATCTCATCTGCGTCATTTGGAATAAATTTCCAAGACGATTCTCTCATTTTATCGAATATTTCTGACCAGGCTGAATGGCGGGGTGGAAACCGCCTCAGCCTTTTGTTAATATGCTTGTTTCGGACTCTACGGAAATCGCTTTCGATGTCGACTGAGCGAATACAGCAGAGGCTGGCCTATAAAGAAGGAGTAAATAATAACCGAATGGGAATATCCACTCTTATCATTTGAGAGGATAAGATTATCCTATCGACTCGATCTCCTGCCGTACTTTGCGATAGAGGTGCTCAGCCTTTAATTGCTCCAAGGTGTAGCATGGACCACCAAGGCGTTCGGAGAGCGTATTTGCCAAACCCTGATCGAAAGCAGCGTGCTCCATGTTGATGACCACAGAGCGAATGCTCGCCTCCCGGATTTGATCTGCTACCATATGTGCTTCTGCTTGCGGCGGTAGATTTCCCATAGATACATTGCCTGCTCCATCGGTGAGCAAAATCATGAGAGACATGACCTGCGGATGAAGAAGGCGTTCACGTTTGAAGATTTCATAAGCCAATTGTAGTCCGGCAGAGAGAGGCGTTTTTCCGCCGACAGGAATGTCTGCTAAGGCACGCTGGGCAAGCTCGATGGAGTTGGTTGGGGGAAGGACCGTTAGGGCACGGTCCTTCTGAAAGACAACTAACCCAACACGGTCTCGTCGTTGGTAAGCATCTGTAAGCAGGCTCAGGATCGCTCCTTTGGTGGCGGACATCCGTTCAGCAACAGCCATAGACCAAGAGGCATCCACAACGAAAAGGATCAGATTAGCAGCTTTACGAATGCGGATTTTCCGTTGCAAGTCTTCGGATTGAATAGCGAAAGCCACCTTTTGGCGTTGCTCTTTTCGATTCTGTTGATGGGGAGCAGCGGCGCGTATGGTCGCATCTAATGCAATATCATCTTTTTGATCATGTGCCGGGCGAGCCATGATATAACGGCCGCGTTTGCGATTAGTCCGAGTTTGTGTGCGGCGTCCGCCTTGGTTGCGACTTATTCGGTCGATGGGTCCTGATATACGGCGTGGGGCAAAAGTTGCGCCAATTTTAACTTGATCCCCTCCCTCCCACCAGCGAGCCTGAAGTGAATCATGTACCGTTTGTCTGGAGGGTTCTGCCTGCCCTAGGTTTTGCTCCTGTTGTTCTTCCTCTTGCGCTAGGAGGTCATGCCGGCTTTTTTTTTTGCAGAAGGCTGTTCTTCCCCCTGCGTAGGTTCAAAGGTTTCCTCTGTTGAAGGGCGAGTTTGGATTTGCTCGATCCGTGCCTGCAGGTCGTCGATCTTGACCTCGGCCTGTTGGAAGGGACCGCGACGTAATCGATGAGGTAATGCAAGCTCTGCTGCAAGGGCAATATCGCGCTCAGTGATGGAAGTCCGTCCCTCAAATGCGGCATGGGCACAAGCAGCTTTAAGGATGACCAAATCTGCCCGATGGCCATCTACCTGAAAAGAGGAGGTTAGCGCAGCAATGGAGAGCAGGTCTTGACGAGAATAAGTCACTGTGTCAATCAGGTTACGTCCTGCTTCAATTTGGTATGAGAGCGCCTCTTCTTTTTCCTGCCATTGTTCTCGGAATCCGGCTGGGTCAGCTTCGAACGCCAGATTTCGTTCCATGATGAGAACTCGATCATGTGCCGCTCGCAGACCGCGGATATCTACCGAGAGGGCGAAACGGTCGAGCAGTTGAGGGCGAAGATCGCCTTCTTCCGGATTCATGGTGCCAACGAGAATATAGCGAGCGGGATGAGCGAACGAGATGCTCTCGCGCTCAACAATATTCATCCCCAATGCAGCCGAATCCAACAACACATCAACAACGTGATCGTCGAGTAGATTGACCTCATCGATATACAGCAGTCCTCGGTTGGCCGCGGCCAAAACGCCGGGTTCGAATTGGCGCACACCTTCTTTAATAGCCCGTTCGATGTCCAGTGTTCCGACCACGCGGTCTTCCGTTGCAGAGACAGGTAAATCGATAAAGGGAGTCCGACGAACTTCAACGGTGATTTTCTCCCCATTGTCGAATCGCTCCTTGCATTCAGTACACCAGGTGGTGAGGTGATCGGGATCACAGCCGAAGCGGCAATTTGCTACTACTTTCACTTCAGGTAGTAAGGCTGCGAGAGCGCGGGCGGCGGTTGATTTGGCAGTCCCTCGCTCTCCTCGGATGAGCACACCACCGATGCGCGGATTGACGGCATTGAGGACAAGCGCCCGACACATCCGCTCCTGACCGACGATCGCAGTAAATGGGTAGACGATGGCCACCTGTTATTTCCTCCAGCGGCATTATACACCATCGGGAAGAAGGAAGGTTGTCAAAGCAAGGAAACACATTTATAATCCCTCCACCTATGACTGGAGAATGTGATTTTTATGGATCGTAACGAGGAGACTACCGGGCAAGACGCCGCCCAGAACGCCGATCGCTTGGAAGAAACAAACGAGAATCCGATGGAAGCCCTCCTTGAGGAGGAATCCTACGAACTTAACTTGCCTCGTTCCGGTGAACTCCGTTCCGGAACAATCGCCCGTATCGCCGATACGGATATTCTGGTGGATATTGGCTATAAGTCCGAAGGCCTAATTGCCAGCAAGGAGCTAGAGCAATTACCCCAAGAAAAACGGGAAGAGCTCATTGTCGGCAAAGAAGTCATGGTCTATGTGATCTATGTGAATGAGCGCGAGGGAACCATCCTGCTTTCTCTTTCGCGCGCGGAAGAAGAGCAGGATTGGCAACAAGCTGAGAGGCTGGCCAAGACAAAGGAAGTCTACGAAGGCGTTGTTGCTGGGTACAACAAAGGGGGGTTAATTATTAAATTTGGAAGCTTGCGCGGATTTGTCCCGGCTTCTCAAGTGAGTATTGCCCGACGATGGCGAGCCAATGGAGATTCGTTGGATCAACGTTGGGGGATGATGGTTGGCGAACCAATCGTTGCCAAGGTTATTGAGGTCGATCGGAAACGCAGCCGGTTGATCCTCTCAGAAAAAGCGGCTGCCAGAGAAGCAAGGGAATTCATGAAAGAACACTTAATTTCCGAACTTGAACCTGGCGAGATTCGTATCGGGCATGTGATCAGCCTGGCAGATTTTGGCGCTTTCGTAGACATTGGTGGCGCCGATGGGTTGGTTCATATGTCAGAGATCAGTTGGAAGCGGATTTCACACCCGCGTGAAGTACTAAAAGTAGGACAGAAGGTCAACGTTAAAGTCCTTGAAGTTGACCAAGAAAATAAACGTATTAGCCTCTCCATGCGTGAATTGGAGGAGGATCCTTGGGATACGATTACGAAGCAACTCAAAGAAGGTCAATTGGTTGAGGGTACGATTACCAAACTGACCAAATTTGGCGCATTCGCGGCGTTGAAAGGATTTGCCGAGTACGAATTAGAGGGTTTGATTCATATCTCGGAACTATCCGACCGACACATTATTCATCCGCGTGAAGTAGTCAACATCGATGAAACCGTGACATTACGCGTGATCCGGATCGATCGAGAGAGGAAGAGAATTGGCCTCAGCTTAAAACGGGTTGATTCTCCGGAATATGCCGAGTTGGATTGGCAGACTGCCATGGAGGATTTGCGTACCGCTGAAAATGAGGTGGGTGAGGGGTCACTCGAAGTGAAATCGGAAGTTGGTCAGGATGAGCACTCCGAACTTCCCGTGTCAGTGATGGAAGAGGAAATATCCCCTGCCGGCGAAATGGGTGATGAGGTTATTCAAGAAGACGCTGATGAACTTACTCAAATGGAAGAAAGCCTTTCTCTTCAAGGTATGGAAATTGATGCTTCTCAGACCGTCGATGTGAGTGCGGATGAGGCAAAGGAATCCCCAGAAAGCCGGGTCATGGATGAGGAGTCATTGGGAGGGAAACCGACCGCTGAAATGGAAGCAAATGATGTCGAACAAGGGGTAGCGGAGGATGTGCCTGGCTTGGAAGTGGAAATGGAGTCTCCCGCAGAGGATGGAAACCACCCAGAAGAGAGTACTAAGTAGATAGGCGACTAGAAAATGCGGGCCGGGCAGAAGCAAGTAGAAGCCCGGCCCTAATCGTTGTGGTCCTTTCCGTACCTGAGCGAGATACCAATGATTAACCTTCTTTTTAGAGACTGATAGCCAAACTCTGGTAGAATAAAAATATCCTAAGGGTTTTGTGAGAGGCTTACACAGAGGGAGAAGCAGTGGCCGATAAAATGGAGAGATTCACTCAACGTGCTCGTAGGGTTCTGAGCCTGGCACATGAGGAAGCTGAACGCTTGCATCATAACTATATCGGCACTGAACACCTCCTGCTTGGTCTAATCCGTGAGGAGGGTGGTGTTGCTGGCCGTGTACTGCGCGAGCTGGGTTTAGAACCTGTACGTGTGAAAGAGATGGTTGAACGGATGACCGGCATTGGCCGGCATGCTGGAGGAAAGATCGATCTGGCTCCGGGAACAGAGCACGTGCTCCAATTAGCTGTTGATGAGGCCCGTCAGATGGGGCACCATTACATTGGCACCGAACATCTGCTCTTAGGTTTGATCCGCCATGGAGAAGGGGTAGGCCTGGATGTCTTGAGACGCCTGGGTGTAACACCCGAGCAGGTCCGCCGTCAGACGAACCGATTACTGCAAGAGACGCCAGCCCGAAGAACCCCTGAACGGGAAAAGAGCTCTCGAAAAGAACCATCTGTGAAAACACCATTGGTCGATCAATTGGCGACGGATCTTACTTCTTTGGCGGAGGAAAGTAAGCTTGATCCCGTGATCGGGAGGCAGAAGGAGATTGAACGCGTAATTCAGATTTTAGCGAGACGAACGAAGAACAACCCTGCTTTAATCGGTGAGCCCGGCGTGGGCAAAACGGCCATTGTGGAAGGGCTTGCTCAAAGGATTGTCGCCGGGGAGACTCCTGAACCATTGCTGAACAAACGTGTGCTTCAATTGGATGTGGGCTCTTTGGTGGCCGGTACCATGTACCGGGGTCAATTCGAAGAGCGCCTCAAGCGCGTAATTGATGAGTTGAAATCCTCAGGCGCGATTCTCTTTATCGATGAAGTGCACATGCTGGTTGGGGCAGGTTCCGCAGGATCCTCAGTCGATGCAGCTAATATCCTCAAACCTGCGCTATCGCGCGGCGAGTTGCAAGTGATCGGAGCAACCACGCTAGATGAGTATCGTAAGCATATTGAGAGTGATGCTGCCCTGGAGCGCCGTTTTCAACCCATCATAGTAGAAGAACCTACGGTGGATGAGACAATCGATATTCTCCGTGGTGTCCGGAAACCCTACGAAGAGCACCACAAGCTGCATATTACCGATGAGGCCTTGGAAGCCGCAGTCCTTCTTTCAACACGCTATGTTACCGACCGTTATTTGCCTGACAAAGCCATTGACTTGATTGATGAGACTGCCTCCAGGGTACGGATGTATAAAAGCCCGGATGCAATCACGATCAAAGCGACCATGAATGAGTTACGCACAACGCGCGAAGCACACACGCGAGCGATGGAAGATGCTCGCTACGATGATGCTCAAGAGCTCTTGACGCGCCAGAATGAGTTAGAGGAAAAGCTTAATTCGTTACGGATAGGATGGGAAGTCGCCGAAGGCGCACCCAAGGTAACAGCCAATGACATTGCCGAGGTGCTATCCATGTGGACTGGCGTTCCGGTGATGCAAATCGCAGAAGAGGAATCGCGGCGTTTGCTCCGCATGGAGGAGGAACTCCATAAGCGTATTGTGGGACAAGATGAGGCGATCGATGCCATCTCCCGTTCGGTTCGTCGTTCAAGAGCTGGACTGAAGGATCCGAAAAGGCCGATCGGTTCCTTTATCTTCTTGGGACCAACAGGTGTCGGCAAAACGGAATTAACGAAAGCACTGGCGGGATTCCTCTTCGGCTCTGAGGATGCCCTGGTACAGATTGACATGTCTGAATTAATGGAACGGCATACCGTAAGCCGTTTGGTGGGAGCGCCGCCCGGTTATGTCGGTTATGAGGATGCCGGGCAACTTACAGAAGCAATACGACGCCGACCTTATTCGATCGTAGTTTTTGATGAGGTGGAAAAAGCTCATCCTGAAGCCCATAACATGCTTCTCCAAATCATGGAGGAAGGACACCTTTCGGATGCGCGCGGTAAAAAAGTGGACTTTCGGAATAGCATCATCGTGATGACTTCCAATATTGGCGCTGATCTTATTCGAGGGCAATCCCAATTGGGCTTTTCTTTGGTCAGGGATGAGAAGACTGAAGAGCGGCTTGCCTATGATGAAATGCGGAAGAAACTCACTGATGCGCTCAATAAAGCATTTCGACCGGAGTTCATTAACCGTGTTGATTCGATCATCGTTTTCCATGCCTTGAATAAGGAACAGATCACTCAGATTGTTGACCTGGAGTTGGCCAAGGTCGCCAAACGCTTGAGTGAACATCGGATCCAAATTTCCACGACAGAAGAGGCTCGAACTTTATTATCTGACCTGGGCTTCGATCCCGAAATGGGTGCCAGACCTTTAAAGCGAGTGATCCAGAACAAAGTAGAAGATCAACTTTCCGATGCTTTGCTGGCAGACCATTTTCAGGATGGAGACCGGATCTTAATCGATGTGAAAGAGGGGGAAATTAACCTTCGATTGAATGAGGCGCAAGAGGAAGGCGAAGCACCCGAAGTGCTTACTGCAGGCTAAGGAAACAGCGGTTTTTCCTATACTTTGGATGGCTGATATTTTCTATTTTATAACCTCTTCTCGATAGGGAAGATACCATCGTTTTGCAGCAATCCTTCGATCAAAGATTTCGGTCATGGAAACACTCGTTTACGCGAGTGATCGTTGACGCGATAAACTTCCTATGACGATCATCATCTGGTCATGAATTAGTTAGAATGAGATCTTGTTTTTACATCCATCCGTCTTCGGCCAGGGGACGACTCTAGCAATAGGTCTCCCTCATGAAGTTTTTTAATAGAAGTAAGTCGATCGTTGTTAATCTGAAGCTTTCTAATATTAATTATTTGCCAGCACCACGTTCGAACTCGACTGCAATGAAACACGATTTCGAAGTATTGAGCATTGATGCTTGAAATAAGGTCGTATCTTCATGGGTGAGGGAAGATCACGCTCAGGATATTGACCCGACGGTTGAATAGACATGAATAATTCCTGAAGTGAGCACAGGAGGTTCTATGGCGAAATCGCGGGTGGTCTATGTATGCCAACAATGTGGACGAAGGGCTGCCAAGCATCTAGGAAAATGCCCTCAATGTGAGGGTTGGAATACGATGATAGCGGAGGTTCTTGAGGCAGGCACGGGCAGAACCAGGCCGCCTGGACTTCGAACTTCACGCCCACGTCGTCTATCAGAGATCGAAGGGGATGTCGATGCACGTTTACCCCTCTCTATCGGTGAGTTTTCACGCGTGCTTGGTGGAGGGGTGGTGCCTGGATCGATCGTCTTGATTGGCGGAGATCCAGGCATTGGGAAATCTACGTTACTCATGCAAATGGCGCTTTCTATGGCGACAACCGCGGTTGTGCTTTATGTCTCTGGGGAGGAGTCGGAAAGGCAATTGAAGTCCCGTTCGCTTCGATTGTTCCCTGCTGGGGAGGCGTCCGAGAATTTATATTTGCTTACAGAGACAGATCTTGAAACGATCCTCGATCATATTCATTCGCTCTCACCAGCATTGGTTGTGATCGATTCGATTCAGACAGTGCAGTTACGAGGGATCGACACAGGTGCAGGTTCGATCTCCCAGGTGAGAGAGTCGGCCTCGAGACTTCAATCCTATGCAAAAACATCCGGTGTGGCGATTTTTCTTGTTGGGCATGTAACCAAAGAAGGCGCGATCGCCGGGCCTAAAGTGCTGGAACATATTGTCGATACTGTCCTTTATTTGGAAGGGGATTCATTCCACGCTTTTCGTCTATTGCGATCGGTGAAGAATCGATTTGGGGCGACTTCTGAGGTCGGCGTTTTTGAGATGCGAACTTCCGGTATGTTGGAGGTTCCCAATCCTTCTGAAGCGTTCCTTGCAGAGCGAGTGGTGGACACGCCCGGTTCTGCTATTGCGGTGACCATGGAGGGGACTCGACCCCTTTTGGTTGAGGTACAGGGTCTGACTAGTTCAAGTCCATTTGGAAACCCTCGCCGAACAGCCAATGGGGTGGACTTCAATCGTTTGCTCTTGACAGTGGCTGTGCTCACAAGGCGGATGGGTCTGAAGTTATCCGATCAAGATGTCTTCGTCAATGTCGTTGGAGGGTTGCGATTAAGTGAACCAGCAGCGGACTTAGCGATGGCGGTGGCGATTGCTTCTTCTGTTCGTGATCGTCCAGTGAAACCAGAGATGGCACTGATCGGCGAGATTGGGCTTTCTGGCGAGATTAGAACAGTCTCTCAACTGTCCACTCGCCTGAAGGAAGCTTCGAAAATGGGTTTTAGGAGAGCGATTGTCCCACGAAGCATGCGCAGTGAGGCTGCATTGCCACAGGGTGTGGAAGCGATACGGGTCCGATCCGTGCGAGACGCGATTGAGCACGCTCTGCAATAGATTCAAGCGTGCAAGAGATGAGAAAGAAGTGCCGTCATGATAGTCAGTCAAGCGATTAAGGAATGCTCTTGTTAAAAAATGTCCATGATCAGAAGCAAGAAATCTTTTCATCGCTCGAGAAAGCCAACGCGACCATCATTTTTGATTGGGGAAGCTCAGAATTTGACCTTGAGTCAAGAGATCAAGGCTCCGATCCATACGAGGCAAGATTTAAGGTTTTCCTGGGCTTATTCCATTTGCCATGAGATGGATTTATCTAACCGTAGATGTTGGCAAGGAACAAGCCAATCCCCCCAGATATGGGGGGCTCATTTCGATGACTATAGATGATATTTATCCAAATGCAACCTGCTCATCGTTTGGCCATTTAAGATTGAATCTTCTTAAAACTTCGATTCTTTTTAGGTTTCCGTAAGTTTTCTACATTGAAGCGATCAGCTTGTTTTGTTAGAATTCTCTACGATGGTAGACAATCTGCAGTGGGGATGTAGAATAAGGCTGTCTTCTTCTCGGACAAGTGGGTATTTTCTCCTCGGTGATTTTGTATTAATGGTAAGAACTTTCGAATTTGTGTGAAAACGAAGAATTAATACGACGGCTTTGGGGCGGGCTGCGTGCCGTCCAAACCCAGTGGAGGACAATATGGATGCAGAGCGAGTCTGGGATGCTGTGCTTGGTCAATTACAGTTGGAGATGCCGCGCGCTTCGTTTGATACCTGGGTTCGCGATGCAGAATTGATCACTTACGAGGATGGCACATACATCATTGGTGTTCAGAATGCTTATGCTCGTGATTGGCTTGAAGATCGACTCCGTTCGACCGTAGGCCGTGTTCTGACAGGCATCACAGGCCGAAGTTCTGATGTCCGCTTTGTTGTCTGGCATGGGGAGGCAGAGGAGGAAACTCGACCGGCATTGAAGGCCGAGCCCCCAGCCATGGCGAATGGGAATGCCACAAGGTTAAGTCCCCGCTATACATTCGAATCATTTGTGGTCGGGCCGAGCAACCGTTTAGCAGCAGCTGCTGCCCAAGCAGTCGCGGAGAACCCGGCCAGAGCTTACAATCCCCTCTTCCTTTATGGGGGCGTGGGATTGGGTAAAACTCACCTCCTGCATGCCGTTGGAAATGCATGTGCAAATTCAGGCCTGCAAATCCTCTACGTCTCCTCAGAGGAATTTACCAATGACCTCATCAATGCCATCCGGAACCATAGAACGGATGCGTTTCGAGAACGTTATCGACGGATCGAGGTGTTGCTCATCGATGATATTCAATTCATCGCTGGTAAGGAGTCTACCCAAGAGGAATTCTTCCATACTTTCAATACGCTCCATGGGCAGGATAAACAACTGGTGATCTCCTCCGATCGACCGCCAAAGGCGTTGGTTACCCTAGAAGAACGGCTTAGATCCCGTTTTGAGTGGGGGTTGACTGCTGATATCCAACCGCCCGATTTTGAAACCCGGCTGGCGATTCTCCGTACGAAAGCAGAACGTGCGGATCGGCCCGTTCCTTCTGAATTCCTGGAATTGATTGCCCGTCGTGTTCAGAGCAACATCCGTGAGTTGGAAGGAGCTTTGAATCGGGTATTGGCTTTCTCAGATTTGAGTGGGATGCCTCTCACCATGGAGTTGGTGAATTCAGCACTCTCCGATCTTTTACCTCGCAGTACAACCTTGACACCAGATCATATCATCCGTGTCGTGGCGAAGCAGTTCGGCGTGGATGAGGGGCAGCTACTCGGGAGACAACGCTCAAGAGAAATCGCCCTTCCACGGCAAATCGCCATGTATCTTATCCGCGTAGAGACAGGCGCATCGCTGCCTCAGATTGGGGAGGCTTTAGGCGGACGGGATCATACGACCATCCTCTACGGCTGTGAGAAAATCTCTGATCAGTTAGAAACGGATGATGTTCTCCGACGACAAATTATCACCCTCAAAGAAACACTTTATAGCAAAGTGCAGGCGTTCTCTTAAATTTCGTACAGGGAATCAACTTCTCAAATGAGATCCAATCTACCTAATGAAGTGGGATGGTCGCTATCGATTTCCCTTTTCCCCATTTAATACATTTCTAACAGCAGCATCAACCCTCTTGTGATCATCACCTACCGGATGGATGAATTGAAGTCATTATGGCTAAGTTGTCTGACCATATCAGCCGGGATCGACATTAACAGATGAAAGCGAAGGCTCAACTGTTTTGTTTCAATGCTTCGTTCACATGAGAGGGATTTATTACTTCCTGTTGAGCGTAAATGGCGAATTTCATCGAGGATTTCCAAAAATCTCCCCGGATAGCTTCAGGATCCTATGACAAAGTAGGGTATGGGAAGGTGTTCCCAAGAGTATTACTTTCACTAACCGAAGCACTATGGTTTGTTGCCGGGTATTTCTCAGAGGGATTTCGATCAGAAATGCACATGATCAGACGGATGAAGATGGAGTTGTATTGAAAATCAAGAAGAGGGAATGAATACCAGGGGTCGCATTTTGTATTGGGTGATTACGAAAGGTGATGGTTGGAGATTATTCTTGGCTATAGAAGTGAAACAGGGTCGATATCGACAATCCAGCCTTCGGGAAGAGGCTCAGGTATCCATTGTGTCGGTTCCGAAGCGCGGATAATGATTTGCCATCGGTATTCACCCCCTAGTTTTTCAAAAAAACAAGGGACTGGGCCAATAAGTTCTGCTTTGAAATCCGTTGAGCCTAATTTACTTCGGATGAGACCTCCCACTTTTTGGCTTTCCGCTTGTGCAACATGCGCAAGTCGATTTTTATAAAGAAGACGCGCCAGGCGTTGAAACGGCGGATATACCAAATGACGTCGATACTCGATTTCCTTTTGATAGAAAGCGAGATAGTCGTGCTGAGAAGCGGCGCGGATGGCATAATGCTCGGGTTGGTAAGTTTGCAGGACCACTTGCCCTCCAAGAAGCCCTCTCCCTGCCCGTCCAGAGACTTGGGTGAGCACCTGGAATGTGCGCTCTGAGGCGCGGTAATCGGGGAGGTTGAGGCCGACATCAGCCGAGACGACGCCAACGAGTGTCACCAGGGGCAGATCTAATCCTTTAGCAATCATCTGTGTGCCGATGAGTACATCGGCTCGATGGGCAGCGAAATGGGCGAGGATAAGTTCGTGAGCCCCTTTCTTTCGTGTCGTATCCCAATCCCATCGTAAAGTTCGCGCAGCAGGGAATAGATGATTGACTGCAGCTTCGATGCTCTGTGTGCCCGCCCCAAATTGCTTAATGCGAGTACTTTTACAGCGAGGACATTTCTTCGGTAACCCGCGCCGGTAGCCACAACGATGACAGAGTAGTTGATCTTGTTGACGGTGAAATGTAAGCGGCGTATCACATTGTGGGCATTGGAGCGCCTCGCCACAATCACGGCAAAAGATATAAGTGGCAGAGCCGCGCCGGTTGAGGAACAAGATGGCTTGATGACCCGCCTCAAGGGTCTCTGCAAGAGCCTTTGTGAGGGCTCGGCTGAAGATGGAACGATTCCCGCTGCGTAACTCCTGGCGCATGTCCACCACACGCACCGGTGGAAGGTCAATCCAATCTGCTTCCGCCTCGGCAGGACGGTAGTGGCTTTTTATCCCGAGGCGGGTTGACTGCCCTTCGATTCGTTGGCGATGAGCCAGGATGCGTTGTGGGAGGGTGAGGTATTCGATTTTACCCTTTTGTGCCTGATACATGGTAATGACATCTGGAGTGGCGCTGCCCAGGATGCAGGTGGCGCCGAGAATCTGGGAATAGGCCAGCGCCGTTTCACGCGCATGGTAACGAGGATTTTGCCCTTGTTCTTTAAAAGAGTCATCATGGCATTCGTCCAATACGATGAGACGAATATTGGGCATGGGCGTAAAGAGGGCGCTACGCGGACCAATCACGACTTTGAGATCTCCAGAACGACAACGACGCCAGGTGTCGAAGCGTTCTCCTAAGGAGAGTTGTGAATGAATCAGCCCCACTTCTCCTGGAAAGCGAGTCAGAAATCGACGTACAGTTTGTGGTGTGAGCGCGATTTCAGGGACGAGTACAATAGCGCCATGGCCGAGGGCAAGGGTCTCACCCACGGCTCGTAAGTAGATTTCCGTCTTCCCTGAGCCGGTAACACCATGCAGGAGGAAAGGTTTTCTGGGCTGGTCAGGTGGCAGGTGTAATTGGTCGCGGATTGGTTCCCATGCTTTGGCTTGATCTGTGGTCAATCGGGGGGCATATACAGGTACGAAATCCATTTGAGCTAAAGGATCTCGCCAGACTTCAGCCTCGCTCAAAGCGATGATCCCTTCGTCCCGCAATTGATTGAGATCCGAAAGACTTGCCCCGCTTTCGGCGTAGATCCAAGCGACTTCCAGGGGTTCTCCCTCCAGGATGAGCAGCTCCACAATCGATCGACGCCTGTGCGATGCCAGGCTGTCTGATCTTCCGATCTTGCTCACTCGATCACGACCTATCTCTGGCGGCAGAATAAGACGAGCAGTGCGGACATGGCGGGGGTGTACGCTTGGCGATTTTAAGATAGAAGTGCGAATCACAACCCCCCGACGCAACAAGGTCTCTGCAGCGCTATGCCAGGCAGTCCTGGGAAAGGCGTGGGCAAGCTGACGTCCACGCAAAGGCCCTCGTTGGATGAGCAAGTCGATTAACTTTCGCTCTGTGGGTGTCTTGCCCTCCGCATCGGGGATAACAAGCGAATATTTCGAATCCGCCCGTTGACTCAATCCAGAAGGGATCATCAAATTGATACAGTCACTCAAAGGAGCTGTCGTTTCTTTTTGCAGCCAACGCGCAAGGGCTATTTGAGCGTTCGTCAGAACTGGACGGGGGTTAACCAGGCCCATGACTGGGCGTGTCTCTGGGACAGGAGCGGTAGGGTCCAGAGAAAGCACGACACCTTGAACCTGGCGTTCGCCGAAAGGCACAGTGATGAGATGACCTGGAGCGATTTGATCCTCAAGCTCGGGCGGAATATGGTAATGAAATGTGCCGCGCACAGGAGGAAGGTTGAGAGCAACCTCAACGAACATCCAAGTTACTCATTCGTTTGCTCGGAGGGGGTGCGATTCTCTGGCAATTTCGTTAATGAAAGTTTAACTCGTGCGATGCGTAAACCGTCCATCGCGGTGACATGCAGATGAGCTCCATCAGCATAAATGGAATCACCCACTTGTGCGATACGACCCAGCCGACCGAGGATATATCCAGCGATCGTGTCGTAATGGGGATCTGATAAGTGCAAATGAAAATACTCGTTGACAACGTCGATCAGTGTCAAACCGTCAATGGAAGACGATCCATCTTGTAAGGGTTGAATCTCCGGTTCTGTGTCGAAGGGATCGCTGACTTCCCCAACAATCTCCTCCATCAGATCTTCAAGAGTGACTAACCCCGCAGTTCCTCCATATTCATCCAGGACAATAGCGAGATGGCGTTTAAGCGCGCGAAAGCGACTAAGAAGCTCATCCAGACGAGCAGTCTCGGGGACAAAAATGGCCTCCCGCATAATATCCTTGGCCCGAATACCCTTATGGTCATCATTCCAAAGTACCCGTACCAGATCTTTCAGATGCACAACCCCGACCATATGATCCTGGCTGGTCTCATATACTGGAAACTTGGTATAGGGATGCTGCACAGTGATTTCGATGATCTCTTCTAATGTAGCCTGAGCAGAAACTGTAATCATTTCGGTTCTAGGGATCATCACATGCCGAACCAGCATCTCGGCAAAATCAAAGACGGCATGGAGCATTTCCTCTTCGCTGTCCTTGACGATGCCACTCTCCGCGCTTGCCGTTGCCAACATTTTCAATTCCTCAGCTGAATGGGCAAGCTCATAGGCAGAGGCAGGTCGAACTTTAAGCAGGCGTAATAAAGCATTGCCAGCGCCGTTTAATAACCAAATGGCTGGTTTAAAAATCCATTCAATCCAGACTGTAGGTTGAGCTATTGCGAGGGAGGTGCGTTCAGGATTCTGTAAAGCGATCGATTTAGGCGCCAATTCGCCGATGACGACATGTAGGAAAGTGATGATGGCGAAAGCGAAACCAGATGCAACACTATGTGAAACGGTATCCTCGATTTCAGTTGGGAAAAGCCGGATGATTGGCTGGAGAAAGTGTGCTAATGCGGGTTCTCCAATCCAACCTAATGCCAGGCTGGATAAGGTGATCCCAAGTTGTGTTGCTGCGATAAAACGATCGGGGTCATCAATCGCTTTTTTCACCCAAAAAGCGGTGCGGTTCCCTTGAGCAATGAGTTCGGCGATGCGAGTTGAGCGAACTCGTACGAGCGAAAATTCGGCAGCCACAAAAAATCC
>CAYGXU010000009.1:0-54092 GCA_964353875.1 uncultured Anaerolineaceae bacterium
GATGCAACTCACGATCAGTTTCTGGAGAAGACTCCATTTTCGCTCCATTCAAAATTCAATTGTTGAATTATAACCCCGAGCCGACACATGTCAACCCGCCACGTAGAGTAAAATTTTCATCGCCCTGATCATTTCGGTCCAGCGGCTCGAACCAGGATCTTGGCTGCCGCGTCACGATCCTCCTCACCGCTTTGAAACGGGCTGTAAATGCGTGACCGGACTTGATGGAACGCCTCCAAGGCTGACTCGATGATTTCAAACTCACATCGTTCAAAGATTTCCCTGAAGATCGCTTCATAGTCCCAGATTCTAAGCCGGTTTAAATTGCTAGCTGGATTTAGATAACGACGCCAGGTCTTCTCCGAGTAACAAAGCATCGCAAATGGATATCTGAAGAGGTGATCGCGCAGATCGATGAAATGCACATGCGCGCCCGAGAATTTCGTGAGCGCAGCGAGGGATTTTGTAACCTGTCGTGGATTTTCAAGATGTTCGTAGACGGAGGAAGACAATACCAGATCCAATGCTTCGGCGCATCTATTTTGATATGCCTCTGCCGTATCATGCACAAGTGTAATGCGTGCCGGATTAGGACTAACTTCACCATTCTTTATGAAGATGTATGGTTCAGCTTCTTTCGCGAGGACGAGATTGTCCTGCCGATTCGTCAAAGCGTAGGGATCTAAGAGCACTACATGTTGTGCACCGCGTTTGAGTAGCTCGACTGCAGAACCGAAGTAGCCACCGTATCCAAGAATCAACACCCTTGCTCCCTGTATTCCTAGCCCCCACGCCGCCAACGCATCCGTATAACGATTGACTGCCGCTTGCGCGTCGCGCGTCTCGAGACCTGACTGCACTCCTATGTTGTGCCCCATCATCCAATGCATGATGGGTGTAGGAGTGAAACGGCGTGCCAAACGTAATGCAAGATACTCTAACGACGGCACCTCACGATCTCCTTTTATGCAAATTCACCTGAAGCGTCTGATTTTGTATTCTTGAGAAATGGAGAGGTCTTTCCGGGCCTCTCTCGAAAAAGCCAAATCGGATTCTCCATAGAAGCAATGATCAGGCGCGCCCGCAAAGCAATCCCCGAAGGTTTAATGACGTAACGCAACTTAGGAAGCTCAGCGCTTTTAGCTCTGATAAAAAGGTTCTCGATGAAGCGCCTGAGATACCAATTTTCCGTGCCCACAACCACGCCGGTCCTTGCTGTCATACTAACCTGGGGTGTGTCTTGACCGTTATCAATTGAATCAAGCAGATAGATATCACGATCGGTTTCTAGAGGCTCCATCTTCGTACCATTCAAATCTCAATTGGTGAATTTTTGCCCTACCAAGACATGGGACAGGGCCGGTTATTCCCCAAGATCATCGCCATCCTTTAGAAAGCTTTGAAATGAGAAATGCAGTTGGTCATTATTGGTCACCGTTTTACAAAATCCCTCTTCGGAGCAAGCAACCACACAGAGACCTTATCAGCTCTCAGCACCGGCTGATAATACTCCAGGATGGGTACACTGACATGTTTGACCCAGGCATCGTTCTCCTCACCAAAAGGCTCTTCAGATCCCTGAAATACAATATAGAGGGGATCACTGACGATCAATTGAAAACGGTGACGGGAAAGATCTCTATACAATTGAGCAAAATACGTTTGATTATTTCCCATCGCCTGGTTCATCATATCCTTGAGCTCATAATCCATTACCAGAGGAACCTCGGTGATCTCGCCAAAAGTAAGAAGCTGACGCTGGTCAATAAATAGCACTTCCCCTTTCTCTGCTGCTTCCATGGTTAGATAACGGATGGATGCAAGCGCCTCGCGGACATCTTTATTGTCAGGCAAATCCAGGTGTTCTCCAACTCGGACGAGATTCCAAATTGGAACAAAGATCACAGCCAGAAGCAAAACCCAGGCAAAGCTTGGCATCGATCGTAACACACTCTCCTTGGTGATTAAATAGCCCGTAAAAAGGACGAGAGTCACCAAGAACATATCAAGATTGTGGAGATTACTCCCCCCACCGATTTTTACACTGGCGACAAGACCAGCTCCAAGGAATCCGAGAAAGGCGACCAGGGTTACAAGCCCCTGTAACCAATCTAACTTCACTCTACGGCTGAGAATCACCCATGCAAGCCATAATAGGAGAGGTCCAACACTATAGATCAACCCTGGGATCACGCCAGTCGGATTGGTAGCACTTGGCCAAAGTCGATACCAAAGGAGGGGCTGACTCAGGGAGGTGGAATAAATAGGTCCAGTGCTTGGGAAAGCGAGATCCATATAGATTTGCGAAATAATCGCGCCGATAATCCCTGAAAAGCCCAATATGAAAGGACGTCGCAGCCTTCGCCAGAATGTCTGCGCCGGCTCTTCATCCAAAATTGCCCACACTATAGCCCAAATAGCAGGGGACAGCATCCATGTCCAACGACTGATTCCGGCATAAAAAGAAGCGACAGCTATGATCAAAGCTGGTTGCCAAAGCCAATTACGCCGATATCCCAGCACAAAGATGATTGCACTTATAATAAGGGGAGCGTAAATCGGTCCTTGAGAGAGAAATAGAAATGCCCAGAGAGCGAAAGGCCATGGTCCCAAATGGAGATGATCAGAACGTCGCGCCCCGATAACCACCCAACCCAAGACCATATGAGGCAAGATCCAAAGCAAAGCGTCCCATAAACGCATGTGCTCGATCGAGAGCCGACTAAAAAACAAGAAAGGCAAGCCCCACAATCCATGACGCCCCGGCGTTAGGTAGGAAGGATAGGAGAACTCTCCAACAATATCGTATCGATCATGACTAAAGTAGAGGGAGTAATCCCAAAGCCGATTGCCTTCCGACCAACCAAGTGCGAAAGGATAATCCGTCACCTGAAATAAACGCTGCACCACCAATACAATGCAACTGGAGAGGAGCAACGCTGTCATCCCTCTCACGACCCAATGTCCCAATTTCCTGGGAAAGAAAAGACCTGCAATTAGTGAAAAAATAACCACCAGCAGGATACGAAAATTCGGGAAATCGAATCGCCAGCCCCATGGTCCAAAAAGGAGGAAAGAAGGAAATGCCAAGCTTATCAGGGCGATAGGCCATCGGAGGGATCGTATCCGATCGAGCTGTGTCTCTATCTGAGGAATCCATTTTGATTCAACTTCCCCTGGTTTAAAAACCCCGTAGACAACAACAAACATCACTCCCCATGCCAGGAGGCCATAACCGATCAGCCCCACGCCCCATTTGACTGAGAAATGCCCGAGGAACTCCCCATTGCCTGTACCCATGCCGCGCAAGAAGAGATCGCGTGAGCCTGAGACAACCAAGATCCCTAATAGAAGCCATCCGATCCGTAGCCAAAATGTCGCGCTTCGAAAGATCGATTTCATCATTCCTCAGGCCTCTTAGTTTTGATCCGTACCTCCTCCGGCACAACTTTCCCTACCCAAAGCGCACCTGGAAGGCTGACGAATAAGTAAAAGAAACGTGTAATCAATGCCAGGGCGGTCGCCTGTTCCGTTGAAGCTCCAAAATGGGTATAAAAGGCTACTATCGCTAATTCACGGATTCCGTATCCATTGATGGATAAGGGAATCAAAGTCAAAAAATAGACAAGACTGGAAGCCCCGGCGACATCTTTCAAACTTACAGGGATATTAAGACCAATGGCGATGAGAAAAACTGCACAAAACCATACCAGAACACCACAACAAGAGGCCAACAGTGAAAGTAATAGCCAGATTGGCCTCTTTAGCCAATGCTGAAGAGCCCCCATAAAATGATCAAAAGCCTCTCGCATACTGCCTGATATTTTTCTTTTATCCATCGCAATGGGGCCCGCAAATAGCAGACCGGTTCTAACTACAGATTGGAGCAGAGGGATACCGAAGGGCAGAAAGAATAGCATCCCAATGAAACCAACCAAACGATCGACCACAACCGAGGCTGCTGCTTCCATGCGTTTCTCTGATTCCTGCACGATCCCTGCAATTCGCACGACATCTCCGCCTACCATACTCGGTAAAAAATTAGAAGCGAAAAGGCCAGAGAAAACAAACATAAGGGTACGAAAGAACGGAAGGAAAATACCCTGAGCACGCAACAGAAGAAACCAACGGATGGTGTTCCAGGTATGTCTCAATAAAAGTAAAAGAATGCTGAGGATAAGCAGATAAAGAGGCAATGATTTGATCGCCTCAAGTATCATCCGCCAATCTTGTTGTGAGAGAAGCCAAAGGAGCAAACCCAACGACAGGATCGTGCCAATCAGTCTTAATCTCCAGGATATCCCCTTCTTATGGACTTTATCCACATAGGACATTGTTTTGTCAATCCATTACCGCAAGATATAAAGGTTCAAGTAATCTTAATAACTCATCCCCCAAATCAGCTGGCGCTTTATTTCGGTAAGGCACTCCCATCCAATACACTGGGGTCTCTGCGAGGCGCTCAATGAGTAATTCTTGCTCCCGGGCTTTCCAGGCTGTGATCCTATCGGTGGCTTGAGGTATCCCGAGGTTCTTCTCCAGAAGCCTACAGAAATGACGCGCCTCAAAGAAATTCATATTGAGTACTTCCCCGACGGGGATATCCGTTGGCGAAATCCGTTCGATGGATGGATGACTCCTTTCCGTACGTTTTAACAGGATGATCGCCGCTATATACGCTTCAGCAGCAATTTCATGTTTTGGCCACAGACGTTGAGCGCCCAATCGTATTGGCCACTTCACCCCCTCCCTTGAGATCATACGCAGCCGTCCGTAGAACTCCAGTTTCATTCGTTCTCCCAAGCTAAGCCTGGAACGAAGCTGTGGAATCCAGCGCAAGAGGTCAAGATATAGATGCGAACGTGTCAGATAGGGCAATGATTTCCGTCCCGGCAGAAGAAAAACATAATCATCTGCATGCAATCGGTATTTCGCTCCTCCACGTTCCAAAATAAGCGAACTAACCGTAGTCTTTCCAGTGCCGCCCATTCCTGTAAAGATCAGACTTCGATCACCATAAACGACTGCCGCTCCATGCAGCATGAGGGCAGATTGAGTCGAGCTTAGAAAACGCAAGCTCGGATGGACAAGCATATGATGAACCATGGGAACGGCAATCCCGTTCCCTACAGCATCTATTTCGATCCGGCTTTCCCCCAAGTTTACTCTATAAGCCCATTGTGCCAGGAGTTTGTGGGAGTGAAAGCTGTATCCAGAGCTTCTTTGCCCGAGGGCATTTCCTCTTCTCCAATGTAGACGAAAAACGGGGATACCTGGCGAGAATTTCCCTGCCGAAAATCGGAATTCCTCCTCGATGAAATCAAGAGCATAGATATCCCGGCTCTCAAGTTCAAAACCTACCAGGTCATGAAAGTTATAACTCCGCGTCTCGCTCATCCGCCAATCGCTTTCTTGAAAACTTTCTCATAGTCATCGGCAACATGGCGGATATCGAAAAGAGCTGCCTTGGAACGACTGGCGATTTTCATCTTACGCAACCGCTCTGAATTCTGCAGGCAATAGCGCAAGCCATCTTCGAAGCATTGGCGATCATTGATCGCACAAAGGCGTCCGTTAACACCATCTTCGACCAGATCGATAAGACCACCCGCCCTATTGGCTACGATCACCAACCCCTGAGCGAGAGCATGTACACCCACTACAGGCAGTCCTTCCGAAAGAGAGGGCATGACGAGAATGTCACTCTCTCCTAATTGCCGCCAGACTTCATCGGTACTGACCCAGCCACCCAGATGAATGCGGTCTTCCAGGTGAGTCTTTTTGATCGCTGTTTCGATCGCTTCACGTTGGGGGCCATCACCCAATAATATACATGTCCACTTTAGATCCTTTAACCCTGAGAGAGACTCCACCAGGAAGACAAGATTCTTCTGAGGCTGAAATCGACCGGCAAAAATCAGCCGAGGCGTGTCCCCGACAGTCAGATTCCTATCTATTTCGGAATCTTCGGGCAGCTTCACACCGTTGGGGATGACGCTCATCGCTACCGGGTAATGTTTTTGCGCCAATTCCATCGTATAACCGCTTACGGTAACGACCGCCCGAGCACCTTTCCAAATCGGGGGAGTGAAGGGATAAATGAAACGGAACCAACGATCGGTCTTCTCTGGAACCCCCCCAGGCACATCCCCCAAATGAGCAGTAAGCACATAGGGGATACCACTCAGACGAGACAGCACATAACCGAGGACGCCAGTAGGAACAGCAAAATGTACATGGATCAGATCGGGTTTCCAACGTCGCAAATGCGATAAGGCAGGAAAAAAAGCTCCAAGAAGATATCCCAACATCACACGCAATGAGGCTTGGGTCAGAACTCGCCGACCAGATGGGACACGCAAAACGCGATAACCATCAATCATTTCATCGCGAGGTAGCCCTTGTGCGTGGGAGGTGATCAAGCGAAGCTCATGACCACAATAGGCAAGCGCCTGACAAAGATCTGCACAGGCGCGTCCACCTCCCCCGCCAACAGGCGGATATTCATAATTCAGCACCAGTATCTTCACTCGAGACTCAGCGGCCGACTCAAGCCTGATCCTCCCCTTCACTCTCGTCCGTCCATCCATTATGAATCGAACGAACTGAATAGGTGGGTTTCGCTTGAGATTCATGATATGTACGGACCAGTAACTCGGCAATTAAGCCCATCAGAATGGATTGGAATCCGAGGATAAACAACATCGTGGTCATCAGAAGCAAGGGGGAGCGAATCATGTGTTCATCCAAGATAATTCGACGCCCGACCAATATTCCTAGCATGACGACACTCAATGCAATTAAAAAAATGCCAGTCCCACCAAAGAGGTATATGGGTTTATTCGCATAGCTGATCAGGAATTTTACAGTGAACAAATCCAGGATGACCTTCAACGTTCGTTCCAAGCCGTATTTCGCTTTTCCGTGCCTGCGAGGGTGATGGCGTACTGGAATCTCGATTATCTTCGCGCCAACCCAACCGGCATATGCTGGGATAAAGCGATGCATCTCTCCATAAAGCCGAAAGCCCTGCAGGACTTCGCGACGATAAGCCTTTAAAGTACAGCCATAATCATGTAGACCGACGCCGGTGACTTTCGAGATGAGCCAATTCGCAATTTGAGAGGGGATTCTCCTGGTAAAGAGCTTATCCTGGCGATGAACACGCCAGCCCGAAACCAGATCGTAACCTTCCTTGATTTTTTCCACCAGGAGGGGGATATCGGCCGGATCATTCTGCAGATCAGCGTCAATTGTAACAATCACATCCCCATGGGCGTGGTCGATCCCGGCCGCAATGGCCGCTGTTTGCCCAAAGTTACGACGTAATTCAACCACATGGGTATGTTTTGCATCTCTCTTGGCAATCTCTCCCAATACTTCCCGGCTCCCATCGATGGAGCCATCGTCAACAAAAACCAATTCATACGAATGGGCACTGAGCGCTGAAGTTAGTTCCTGATGAAGCGGTTTGAGGTTCTCCTCTTCATTGAAGACCGGGATGACAATAGAGAGATCCACTTTCTTCACTTGCCCAACCTCTAGATCAAATTGATAAGACGAATGGGGCAATATGCTGCCAGGGCTTAATCTTCGTCATAAAGGCTCTTATTCAAGCTCATTTGCCTGGCTATTCAATACAGCCGTTACTCCGGTATCCCAACGGTGCCAATCACCGAAACATTCTTTAAGGATGCGCAGGCCTTCACCAATGGGTTTCTGACCAATCGCTTCCATGTCTGCATCCACCATGATACGGGCTAATTGCTTATATGTAATTTTCGGTTCCCATTCAAGCCATTTACGTGCTTTGGATGCATCAGCCAGCAGAAAATCTACTTCCGTAGGTCGGAAATATCGAGCGTCAATCTCGACATACTTTTCCCAATCCAATCCAGCGTATTCGAAGGTCTCGATGACGAATTCTCGCATACTTGGGGCTACACCCGTGCCGACAACATAGTCATCCGGATGATCCTGCTGCATCATTTGCCACATGGCTTCAACATATTCTGGAGCATACCCGTAATCCCTGCGCGCGTCCAGGTTTCCCAGATAAACCTTCTTTTGTGTTCCAGCTAAGATGCGCGCCACCGCTCGTGTGACTTTGCGAGAGAGGAAAGTGGGCCCACGGCGAGGGCTCTCATGGTTAAAGAGGATTCCATTGGAAGCAAACATATTGTATGCCTGACGATAATTCACCGTCATCCAAAAACCATATAACTTCGCGATCGCATAAGGGCTACGTGGTTGAAAAGGGGTGGCTTCATTTTGAGGAGGTGGCGCGCTTCCAAAAATTTCACTGGAAGAGGCCTGATAGAAACGAGCAGCAATCCCGCTGCGTCGGATCGCCTCTAAGATGCGTGTCGTCCCGAGACCGGTCACCGATCCAGTATACTCAGGCATCTCAAAGCTTACCTTCACATGAGACTGTGCTCCCAGGTGATAAATCTCATCCGGTCGAACATTGTAGATTAGATTGGTTAATTGTTCAGCGTTCGACAAATCGCCATAATGTAAATATAAACGGGCTGAAGGGTCATGGGGGTCCTGGTAAATGTGATCGATCCTTTCGGTGTTGAAGGTGCTCGCTTTGCGGATCATTCCATGGACTTCATAACCTTTGCTAAAAAGGAATTCAGCCAGATAGGACCCATCCTGGCCAGTGATTCCGGTGATTAAAGCCTTCAACATGGGACACTCCTGTAATTATCGGGCATTAGTTTTCAATATTCAGTTGCTGAATTATACCCGGATCATGTCAACGGTCAAGCCTTACGGCGTCTTGCGCTAAACCGATCGAAAGTCAAGATACATGTCAAATAGAGGAGGATTATACTTATACTTACCCCAAGGGTCTTCCAAAAACTTAACCGTGGAGTTTGATAATATCTTCCCATTTCCCAATGAAGAAAGGTTATGGTTGGGATTACTACTACGACTCCAATCCGCAGTAGCCAGGGATCATGTTCCTCCCGAGCGGTAATCCAGGCCCAACCAGCCATTGCTGCCTGAAGGCAAAGGAATATCGCCCTCCAGCGAGGATTATCCCACAGGCGACCTGCATCCCGATAGGAAACCAGCAACGCTGCAACCCAAAGTAATATTCCCAGATACGTTTCCAGGCTGCGCCATCCCTTATAGCGGATCGCTGCCAGGGGAGCGTAGATCAAAAAAGGTAGAAGGAAGAACCAGCCTAATGCCCGAAAGGCAACGATTGCACGGATGAGGGGCGCACTCGTGTTATCCATCACCGCTGCAGGAAAGAAAGGTTGTACCAGGCCATAGAGTGTCGCCAAGGGCAATCGCCCCCAATCCGGTACCATTCCAAAGATGGTTTGAACCCAGCCTGAGGATTGTTCAAGAAGATGAAGTTGATAACCAGCCCCACTTTGTATCCACCAACGCACCAAATCAATCAAATTGCCATCAGGTGCCCCCTCGATCATTGCCCAAGCGCGGATTGTCAAGGCGAAGACCACGAAACAGAATAGAAGCAAAGCGCCCAACGTAATCACGATATGTTTGGCATCGCCCCGCTTCTCCCAAAGCCATGCGAAGATAAGAATGCCCAGGATGATCAGGGCATAAGGGGGCGAGATAAGAAGCGCGAGTATGAGGCCACACAACCAATAAAGTAAGCCTTGCTTTAGTCTCGTTGAACGAGAATGGGTGTATCCTTCAAGCCCAAGCGCCAATGCTGTCATGAGAAAGGGTTCCCGCATTTGAGAAGAACCTAGGAGCACTGCCTCCGGGTAGAAGGCGACTAGCCAGGCTGCAAACATCGCTGCCCGATTCCCAAACAGCTTATGGGTGAATGACCAGGTAAACAATACACACAGGGAGCCAAGTGTTGACGCCACAAGGATGATGAGGATGGGACGATGAACATCAGAGGACACCGTCCGGTAGAGGAATGCACTCAAAAAAAGCAGTCCTCCATATTGGTCACTAGAATAATCACCTTCCCAAGCACTGATGAGGGACTTATCGGATTCTGCCAGTCGCCATGCATCGGTGTCACGATGATAGGCATCTTTAAAGATGTAACCAGCCTGATGGGGAGCAGAATCGCTATAGCCATATTGGGGAAGGCCATACGTCAAGATCACCCCAAGACCCAATCTCAGTGCAAGCGCCAAGAGGGCAGCAAGGAGCAGCCATCGAGGTCGATCCAACCCAGCCAAGGTACGCCATGAAAACCAGAAGAGTAGCGCGCAAATAAGGCTGACAACGAGGTATGCCAGAAAATTCGCTAGTGTCCTACCACCCGAATCCAGCAAGGTTATCAGCACACTCACAACGAGAGGAAAAACGAACCATAGAGACCCATCTCGTACAGCCTTCAATTTCATCCTTCTCTCACATCCTTTATTCAATCAACCCTGCCTGATCTGAAGACCTGATTGCCTATCCCAGCACACGAAACTATGAAGAAAATTTGGTAGTCTCTATACAACCGGAAGCCTTCAAAAGCGACTGACTTGGAAGGCCAGGATTATCTTGCATAGAAGTCGATAGCTTTTTGCTTCCAAAATCATACGACAAGTAGAAGAGCTTCCTTCGGTTATAGAATCTCCGCATTATCCGGCAATTCGTCGTAAATTCTTCTAGAACATATGCTTCCATGCATCATCTTGCTCAAGGCAATCATAAACCCTCAATGGAACGATTGGCTCGTTCTTTCCATGAATATTTCGACGCGTCTTCTCGGGCTTGATTCGCAAGCGATTGCCAATGGCCAGGTTCCACGAAGATCCTCTTCATCATCTGATCCCAGGCTTCGAGATTCTCAGAAGATAATAAAATGGCATTGGATGGGTTCAGAATCTCTCGCAGAACTGGCAAATCACTCGAAAGGATCAGCCTCCCTGTTGCCATATACTCGAACACCTTCATCGGACTGGCGTACGCTGCCGTATCCCCCCCACTGCTGATCGAGATCTTCTGTTCGTAAGGCATCAAGAGCACGTCGCATGCTGCCTGATAGAGTGGGAGATCTATGTTCTCAACAAAACCAATCACATGGATGTTCTCCACATTGGCAGAAGCAACTGCCTTCCTCCAATGTTGGACAGCGGCCGCTTCACCGCCTACCCAGAGAAATTGGACTTCAGGATTCCTTTGCGCCAACTGAAAGAGTAATTCGATCCCCCTTCCAGAATAGAGATGCCCCGTATAGCCCGCAGTAAAACGGTCTCTGATTCCAATGCGTTTCCTTGCTTCCTTTGCCAAAGGAATTTGCTCGTAGCGCTCAAGATCCACTCCCATGGGTGAAACCAATGCGAAGGGCGCTTCAAGGTAGGTATTAAAAGCCAATGACAAACTGTCATTTAAAGCCGTTGTGATCGACAGCAGCCTTCTGGCACCGCCTCCTTTTAGAAAGGCGCGGAAGAGGTGAGGTCCAAATCGTCCATGTGGACGATCGTGCATTTCCAAAATCGTAGGCAAGTTGAGTAATGAGGCAATTGCGGCCGCTTGCAAAGGCCAAATGTAATAACAATCCGCCTCCCAACGCCGTCCTGCCAGTACAGCTCTGAAAGCAAAATCATAGCGCTTCAAAAGCTGAAAAGACTTCAACCAACAAATCGGGAAAATCTCTCTAATGCCATATTGGGATTGAAGCTGATTCCAATCCACCTGTAGCTGATTGCCCGGCAACCAAAGCTTTAACTCATGCCCTAATTGTATGAAGGCCTGACAGACCTTCATCACTTGCATCGAATTGGCAGTTCTTGATGGGATCCGGGAAGTTGAGATCATAGCGATGCGCATGTTACCTCAACCTTCCACTACTTCTTGAGGTGGCATCCCTTCCGCTCGTTTGATTTCCCCTATCGTTTTCCATAGCAATGTGATGGCATTGATGAGAAAGAACACGCTCATCATCACCGCCATACCTGAAGCGCCCCAGCTTGGGACGAGAAGGAGCATGCCAGCGATCTGAACCCCCACTGCGACAAAACCGACTTTCGTAGGATAATCGGGTAATCCGAGCGGAAGCAGCACGCTCCTACCCCAGTAGATAATATTCACTGCCATAACGCCGATCAGCAAGATGAGCAGAATCGGGTAGGCCGGAAGAAACTCCTCGCCATACAACATCACCAACCACCGACCGAAAAATATCAATCCCAGGCTGGAGGGGATTGTCCAGATTGCAGAAAGAAGACTCCCGCTACGCAGCAAATAGCGCACATTCGTCCAGCGTTTTCCAGCGACTTCCCTGGCCACTTCACGATATGTCGTGCTGATTAATGGGGTAATAGGGACAAGGAGTATATTCATAAATGCCTTGGCAACCTTGTAATATCCTCCCTGTAATGGGCTGCTCAATGCATTAATCCACAGGATATCGCTATCGCGTGTGACCAGATTGAGAGTGCCACTTAAGTTCGTGCTAATCGCAAATCGGATTAAATCTTTGCGCCGATCGGCGATGGTCATTAGGGGGATTTTCCACCACCCAATGCCCCACTCCACTCGAGCAACTCTCAAGGCCATGGCAGAGATTAACCCGGCCCATATAAACTTGCCGATTAAATACGCAATCATCACTTCCTGCAGGTGCCCTTTCATGAGGAAAGTCGCCAGGATTAACAATAATGTAACCACACCTTGGATGACGGTAATCACTGCAATTGCTTTAAATCGATCGTAGATGTGAAGCAAGCCAGTTGAGCTTTCTGCTATCAGATTCGCCAGTACCGACAAACCGTAGACGACGAAGATGCCTGTCATGGTCGGATCCTTCGCCAGATAGCGTGCGCCAATCGGGGCTAACGCCACAACCAGTGCATAAGCGACAAGCGCGCTCATCATTTCAACCAAGGCTGCAGCTTTGAACAAAGCCGCTGATCGTTGATGTTCTCCTCTTTCATTGAACTCGCCGATATAACTTACAACAAGCTCACTCATTCGAAAGGAAGTTAGTCGATTGATGACACTTGCATACTGCGTTACTGCCCCCAACATTCCAAATGCTTCAACGCCTAACAGACGACCCGCAAGCACACTCTGAGCCATACTCAAAACCGCCGATAGCGAGGTGGCGCTGAAAACATAACTCGAATTGCGGATCATCCGCTGGGTGAGAGGATTCTGTCCTAAGCGTTCAAAGGTCTTTCGAATGAAATTTTGCGGAGGAGTCGGCATGTGCTGCCTCATTCACCCGAGGTGGTCACTTGCTTTGCCCACTTACGTTCTTGCTGATACCATAACACGCAGGCGGCTAAACCATCGTCGAGGCTCATTTGTGGCTCCCATCCAAGTAGCTTCCCCGCTTTTTCGATGTGCGCCCAGGTTGTAGGGACATCTGCTGGCGAAGGATCGTGCCATTCAATCTTGGCATCGCGTTGCAAGAGCCTTTCAATCTTGTGCAGTACATCCAGCATCTGAACCGGGTGGTCACCCCCTAAATTTACCACTTCAAAACCTACTGGGCGTAACGCTGAAATAGTCCCGCGTACGATGTCATCGACAAAAGTAAAATCGCGCTCCTGATGCCCGTCTCCATAGATCCTTACTGGATAACCCTCTGCAACCCATTGAATGAACCGGAAAATGCTCATGTCGGGACGGCCAGCGGGACCGTAGACGGTGAAATAGCGCAGGACACTCACATCCAAGCCATAGAGATGGTGGTAGCTATGGCAAAGCAGTTCGGAGGCTCCTTTGGAGGCAGCATAGGGAGATAACGGCCGGCTGATGTCCGCATCCTCCCGAAATGGGCGTGGGGTATTAAGACCATAGAGGCTGGAGGTGGAAGCCTGGACAAACTTCGAAACGCGACGATCACGGCATGCATTCAGCAAGTGTAACGTGCCGAGCACATTGGTTTGATAATAAACCAAGGGATCACGCACGCTCTGTCGGACGCCCGCACGTGCGGCCAAGTTGATCACGGCGTCGAAGGATTGGTCGCCCCATACGCTCATAAGGGATGGATCATCACTGATATCCGCCTGAAAAAAGGTGAAATTTTTAAATTTCGTCAAACGCTCGAGGCGCCAAGTCTTCAAACGGACATCATAGGCATCATTCATATTATCGACGGCAACCACCTCATGCGATTCTTCCAACAGATGCCTGGCGACAGTCGATCCAATGAAACCTGCCGCTCCTGTGAGCAAATAGCACGCCATTATAGCCTCACGATATGCTCGCCGTGGATCCCCCTGGCGCCCATGACATTGCGTGTATCGAAGATCAGTTTTGCAGCTCTCGCCACTCCAGCATAGTCGATCACCTCATGATCCGTCACGATAACGACGCAATCGGATTCCTGGGTAGCACCGATTAAATCGGTTGCGGATTCAACTCCCCAATCTTCATGCTCTATCGAAGGTACATAAGGGTCATAATACTCGACTTCTGCTCCCTTGCTCCTCAGTAGACCGATGACATCCAAAGCTGGTGATTCACGCAGATCGGAGATATTGGCCTTGTAGGCCACCCCTAACACCAGTATGCGCGATCCCTTGAGAGACTTCTGCTGATGATTGAGCGTATCCTGTACTCGCTGAACCACATAGCGTGGCATCCCAGTATTGATCTCACTGGCCAATTCGATAATCCGGGCATTATATTTCAGGCTCTTTAACTTCCACGAAAGGTAGAGCGGATCGATGGGGATGCAATGACCACCGAGGCCAGGCCCTGGCGTAAACTTCATAAATCCAAAAGGCTTTGTAGCTGCTGCCTCAATCACCTCCCAGACATCGATTCCCAGACGATCGCACATGAGCGCCATTTCATTGACCATGGCAATATTGACCGCACGGAAAGTGTTTTCCAATAATTTTGCCATCTCGGCTACTTCTGTTGATGAGACACGTACTATGGTCTCCATAGCCGGAGCATACATCGCCGCCGCCACTTCTGTGCAATAGGGAGTGATCCCCCCAATGACTTTGGGTGTATTGATTGTGGTCCAATCCTTACGCCCTGGATCGACACGTTCCGGGGAAAAGGCAAGGAATAAATCCTCGCCAACTTCAAACCCGGCATCTTGGAACTCTGGCAGCATCATCTCACGAGTCGTGCCAGGATAAGTAGTCGATTCAAGGATGACCACCATCCCCGGATGAAGGACGGGTTTTAATGATTTCACTGCGGAAATAATAAAAGATAAATCTGGATCGCCCGTTTTCCGCAATGGAGTAGGGACACATATGCTGACGCCATCGACATCTTGTAGGGCATCGAAACAATTAGAAGCCACCAGCCGTCCCTGCGTTACCAGTTGAGAGATCTGCTCGGAGGGGATATCTTCGATATAACTCTCTCCTTGATTGATCTGTTCGATCTTTTCCGAGTTGTTGTCTATTCCAATCACACGATAACCAGCCTCTGCCAGGATGACAGCGAGAGGGAGCCCGACATAACCAAGCCCGATTATGCCTACCTTGGCTTCCCTCTTTGAAAAGCGTTCCAAAAGTGCTATTCCGATAGGCGATAAAGATCGATTACTTTCTCTGTGTGACATGATCAATATAACTCCAAAGCTTGCGAAGGCTAAAATAGACTCAGTTGTTCTGGTTCGTCAGATGAATCCTCTTGCACATAGGAATATTTCTGAGCTTGTTCAATATACTCAGGCAAACGTAAAAAATCGAGCTCGACTTGCTTTTTTAATGAAGGCTGATGCAAGGCGGCAGCCGGGTGATACATGGTCACAACCAACCTGCCTAGAATCCATTTCGCTTGACCGTGGAAGTTGCTAATGCGCGCCTTTGGAAAGAAGCGGGCCATGGAAAAACGCCCGAGGGTGGCGACCAATTTGGGATTAATGACTTGGATTTGGCGATCCAAGAAACTAGAGCAGGCATCGATTTCATCTACCTGAGGGTCACGATTCCCTGGCGGTCGGCATTTGATGACATTTCCGATGAACACCTGATTGCGGGTGCGACCAATGCTGGCAAGCAATTCCTCCAAGAATCGACCTGCTGCGCCCACGAAAGGTCTTCCCTGTTCGTTTTCATGAAAGCCGGGGCCTTCGCCAATAAACATGATATCACAATTGACTGGACCCTCCCCAGGAACAGGATTTTTCCGACTCAAATGCAGTCGGCAAGCGGTACAACTTCGTATCTCATTAGCAATCTGCTGCAAGGCCTCTTGCGGCTCCACTTTCCACCTCCACCCTAATGTACCAATCCCTCTTGCAAGTAATAACGGGCCATTAGATAAGCATCCTCATTGTTGTCTCGATAGTATCTTGGCCGGTTGCCAACCACCTCAAAACCGTATTTGTAATAAAGGTTTAAAGCTGCTTGATTGGAGACCCGAACTTCCAGTGTAACTGTCGTCGCTTCTTTGTTTAACGCGTATTCTAGAGCGCGTTGCAAAAGTCTCTCACCCAATCCATGCCCACGATAATTGGGATGGACCGCGATGGTACTGATATGGGCTTCATCTACGATGAACCATATGCCAACATATCCGACTACTTTAAATACACCGTTGTTAGGAGCCTCGGCCACATAAAGACATGCAGCCTGGTTCTCCTCAAGTTCGAATCGATAAGTACGCTCTGACCAAGGGAGTGGAAATGACAAGCGGTCGATCTCCAATACGACTGGTAAATCAGCCAGGGTCATCTCGCGAATGACTGGAGCGATTACCTTGCTGGTCATGATCTCCCCAATCCCTCAGTTGGTAAATAGATAGGGATCAACCTCTCCGGATTATCTACCTGCCCTGCCCTGAGTCTCTCCCAAGCGATTTCAGCCAAAAATCCTGGTCGCCGGAGACAGAACGCTGGTGGTGCAAGTATCACCATCGGTTCATTACGTAAAGCCTCTCGAGCAGGACCATCAATCTCGCCACAAATATAAGTTATCGACTTAATAACTTCCATCATCCCATCCAAAGACAGAACCTCTGGCACTCCACTCGCTTTCCATCGATCAGAACTCCATTTGTACCACAATCCGGCGACTCTTCCCCTCCCTGCATGGACAACTGCCAACATGGATTCCGAGCGTTTTGGTTGACTGTACGCCAGAATATCAAGTGTAGGAACGCCGATCATTGGCAGGTTATGTGCAAGCGCCATCCCTTTCGCCATGGCCATCCCGATTCGCAACCCAGTATACGAGCCAGGGCCCTGAGCAACGGCTATCGCGGACAGCGAGGATACCTTACAGCCTGCATGTCGCAACATTAATGCCGTCTCTGGAGCCAGTTGCACAGTATGAAAGCTTTGTATAATCCAATGGTGTTCTGCAATTAACTTGGCACCATCGTGGAGGGCAATACCTATGGCCTGGGTTGCTGTGTCAATAGCAAGAATCACAACTAGCCTCCAAAGACTGCCTTACGATATCCCCTGAGAAGGCGCTCGTAGCGGAGCCCATTCGCATTAAAATGCATCGCCCTACGTAGTTCATCAACCCAACGAAGTTGGATCCATAATCTTTCAACAGGGAGGATCTCAGCAACGCGCTCAGGCCATTCAACCATGATCGGTCCGCCATTCTCAAATAATTCGAGTAAACCAATTGCAATCGCCTCAGTGGGATTACTCAGACGAAAGGCATCAAAATGGTATAGACAAGTTGTATCTGCGCGTCTGTATTCGTTAAGCAATACAAAGGTTGGGCTGGTGGCAGTATCCAACGCACCCCAGCCGCGTGCAATCCCTTGAGCCAGGGTCGTCTTTCCACTGCCCAAATCACCTGCCATGCAGATGACATGGCCTGGCTGCAATAACTCTCCCAGCCTTACTCCAAGGCGAATGGTTTGCTCCGGGCTATGGCTGAGGAACTCGAGACTTGTCTCACTCAAGATGGGCATAAGTTGGTTGGATTATACGCCAGGCATTTAACGGTCACAAGCTCTTCCATTCCTTCCGCCTCCATGCTACTATGCATGCATGCGCGTTTTGGTCATCTCCGATATCCATGCGAATCTAACCGCGCTTGAAGCCGTATTGGAGGATGCCGGCAAATTCGACACGGTTTGGTGTTTAGGCGATCTCATCGGTTATGGTCCTGACCCAAACGAATGTATTGAGCGGATCCGGGACCTACCAGAATTATGCTGCCTGGCTGGAAATCATGACCATGCTGTCTTGGGATTAATGCCATTGTCCAGATTCAACTATGAAGCCCAGGCCGCAGTAAATTGGACACAGGAAATCTTGTCTGAAGAACACCGCCAGTATCTGTCCTCCCTGCCTTTGACACTGATGCAAGATCCCTTTCTGCTGGCGCACGGAAGTCCGCGCGAGCCTTTGTGGGAATACATTCTCGATGAGCACATAGCCCAGCGTAACTTCGAGTACTTCCAGGCGGATTACTGCCTGATCGGTCATTCCCACATCCCTCTCTTATTCTTTAAGCCCCTCGACGAAGACAATGTGCTTTCGTTGGCCATGCCGGAGAGCGAACCTTTCTCCCTCCAACCGCGCATGATCCTCAATCCAGGCTCGGTAGGTCAACCGAGAGATCTTGATCCTAGAGCCTCCTATGCCCTGCTAGATTTACAGGCAGATACGTGGGAATTGCGGCGTGTCGCTTACGATATCACTGATGTACAATTACGCATCCTTGAAGTGGGTCTTCCCGAGCGACATGCAACCCGGCTCGTGGCTGGTTGGTAAATTGGAACCTTTAAGTTATTACAGGCGTCTTAGAAAATAGTCTAGTTGAGAGGTCTATTTAAGGAGGATCAGAGATGAACAAGAAACAGGTCCTAGGGATATTTATGATCGCAGCGCTATTTGCGGCAGGATGTGCAGCCGGAAGCGCTCCGCAAATGGTTGATGAGAGATTATGGGATGCATCTGCACCTATGGAGGCAGAGGTCCAGTATGATGCTGCGAGCACTGGGTACATGGGCGAAACGGAAGAGGGATATGCCCAAGACACAACCATAACCCAATCCCTCGTGATTCGTAATGCATACCTCACGATCATTTTAAAAGATCCAGCAAAATCGTCGGCTACCATCCAAAGCCTTGCAGAAGAAATGGGAGGTTTCGTCGTCAGTTCGAATGTCTACCAGACCACCTATGGAATCTCTGACGCCAAGACCGTTAGCGCTTCTCTGACTATCCGCGTCCCGGCTGATCGGTTTCTCGAAGCATTGGAGCGAATCGAGCAGGAGGCCATTGAGGTAACCAGCAAGCAGGTCACCGGTGAAGACGTTACGAAGGAATACACTGACCTTGCATCAAAGCTGCGAAACCTTGAAGCCAGCGAAGAAAAACTAAGAGAATTCATGGATTCAGCCACGAAAACCGAGGATGTTCTCACTATTTATAGGGAATTACGCGCTATTCGGGAGGAGATTGAGATCATCAAGGGTCAAATGCAATATTACGAAGATTCAGCCCGCTTATCGCTGATCAGCATCGACCTCGTCCCAGATGTCCTCAGTCAGCCTATGCAAATAGGAGGCTGGCATCCTGAGGGCACAGCCAGGGATGCATTGGAGGCATTAATTGCAACGCTGCAATTTATCGGCAAAGCAGCCATCTGGCTCGGGATCTGTGTTCTCCCCATCCTGCTTATCTTTGGCGTGCCAGCCTATTTCGTGATCCGAGCGATCGTCCGAAAACAACGTCAAAAGAAAGCTGAGAAAGTAGAAATAAAACAGAAGCAAGAAGAATAGAGAAACGCTAAATTACAGGGGTACCGAAAAGGGTACCCCTTTTTATCTCTCGCTTTCCTGTCAAAATCCATGGTGGAATTGGCTAATGGAGCGACCACCTTGGATAATTTGCACTCACGCTTTCGTCGACCGTTGGTGATAGGCAAGCATATAGAAATCGCTAGCTATTCAGGCAAAGACCCGAAAAGTCCGTTTTACGGTCTGAACTTTCCTTTCGAATGCAAATATCCAATAGTTTCAACTAATCGTTTTGTCAGAAAGACCTTTAGGGTCTGCGTATGCATACAAGGTTGAGCCGCTGTAATAATTCACAATAAGCCGGGGTGGTCCTCATGCCAAAATTCGAACTTGTTCGTCCAATTTCCGGGGCTCATTCGCTAATTGAGGAATTATTACGTTATCCCTCGATGGCATTTCGCACTTGATTTGCATATTCGCCAAATTGCTGTGTATGTGCCATGCTTAGTTCACGCGGTCGAGGGAGCGTATTACGTAGGTCTAACCTCACGGTTCCCGGACGTGGGCTTAGCACCAAGATCCGGTCCGACAATAATACCGCCTCCGTGATCGAGTGCGTCACCATGGCAACCGTCACTCGACGCTTGCTCCAAATCTGTATCAACTCACTTCCCATCCGTTCACGCGTGAGGGCGTCCAATGCCCCAAAAGGCTCGTCAAGGAGCAGGATTTCCGGATCATGGATCAAGGCGCGCGCGATGGCCACGCGTTGCGCCATACCGCCAGAAAGGTCATGTGGATAATTTTTTTCGAATCCGTTGAGTCCAACGAGATCGATGAGAGATTGCGCTCGCTCTCGGATATCAGCCCGTGGCAATCCGTGCAACTCCAAGGGTAAGGCGACGTTCTCCAATACCGTGCGCCATGGCATGAGATTCGCTTGTTGGAAAACGAAACCGATCCGTTTCCTAGGTCGTAAAAGGGGTTCCCCTTCAAAATAGACATTCCCTTCGCTTGGAAGCATTAATCCGGCAAGTAATTTCAGCAACGTCGTCTTTCCACAACCCGAAGGTCCGACAACACAGAGAAATTCCTGCGGGAATAAGGAAAAACAGATATCCTGCAAAGCGACCAAAGCCGAATTGCCATTTGGAAAGGTCTTCCCAAGATCAAGAGCAACTAAAATCGGTTCAGGACAGTTCATGGCTCAGGAAGGTAATCATTCGTATATGCCTTCGCAACATCTAAAACGCTCTCAAGAAGTCCCATTTCGAGAAGAATGGCGTGCATGTTCTCCCATGCCTCCGGTTTCGAAGTCCCCAATTGTTGAATTTCCCAAAAAGGGATACTTGCTTTCAGAACCTTTAACAAGACCTCTTGATTCGCCTGTTCGAGGCCTTCTACATATTGCTTACATATTTCGAAAGCACCCTCGGGATCCGCAATCGTGTCATTAATCCCCTTCAAACTTGCAGCAATCATCGAGCGGACCAATTCCGGATTTTCCGCAAGGACCTTCTCGCTGGTGATCAATCCATTCGATGCCAGCGGCACATAATCAGCCACTTTAAAGACCCGCATCGGCATCCCTTGCGCTTCCAATTGGATGGGTTCGTTGTTGGCATAAATGACAATCGCATCTTCCTGACCGGCTAACATCGCCTCCACCTGGTTATAACCAATCGAGTCTAATGTGACCGCTCCTTCAGCAACACCTACTGCTCCGATCAAGGCCCGAAAGCCGATATAGGAAGCCCCGTATAGCCCGGGAATGCCAATTTTCTTGCCCATCAAATCCTCAGGAGCTCGAATGTCACTCTCCTCCGGAACAGCGACGGCGACAGGATAATCCTGCCACCAGGCCATCACATAGACAACCGGTATTCCCTGAGCTCTTGCCAGGAGGACTTGCTCCCCCGAAACCACCGCGAATGGGACCTCCCCTGCTCCAACCAGGGTGACCGCCTCGTTTTCAGGGAGGTGTTCATATTGAACATCCAAACCTACATTGGTAAAGTACCCCTTTTCAATCGAGACATAGAAAGGTGCAAATTGCACATCCGGCCGAAAAGGCAATGCTAATCTCACTGCTTCTAAATCCTGGCCCCCAAATATCCCATTCCCAGTGCAACTTGTGATGACAAAGCAAAGAAGGATGAAGGGGATTAGAGTGGATGTTTTCATGAGTCCTCCATTATTTCTTGGTGGCATCTCGTCGCCACCCAAGGAATCTAAGCTCAAAAAGGGTTACAACACTGTAAAGAATAAGCGCCATCGCCACCAACGCAAACACGGCCACAAAAACCATGGGAATATCATACATGCCACGGGCGAGATTGATGATGAATCCCAAACCCTCATCCGCCGCCACGAACTCACCAACAACTGCTCCGATAACCGACAATGTCGCCCCAACCTTCAAGCCACCGAGAAGTACCGGCATTGCCGCCGGCGCTTCAAGCTTGAAAAATACTTGCCAACGTTTCGCCTGAAGGGAGCGCATCAGATCATGCAAATCTTCAGGCACAGAACGAACGGCGACAACGGTGTTGACGAGTACAGGAAAGAAGACAATCAGGGCAGAAATGAGCACCTTGGAAAGACGCCCTGATCCAAACCAGATGATGAGAAGAGGCGCAATCGCAACGATCGGTATGGACTGCGAAGCAACGATGTAGGGTGATAATAGTTTTTCAGCGACACGTGACTTGGCGAGTAGATACCCCAGCAATAGGGCGATGGAAATCCCCATTGCCAGGCCACCCAACACCTCCTCCAGGGTCACCAGGCTATGACGAATGATGCTCCCATCCTCGATTGCAGCAAGGAAGCGTTGCCATACCATCTCCGGTGATGGAAGAATAAAGGCAGATATCCCCGTCCAATGGCTAATGCCGTACCAGACTAAGAAGAAAAATAGGATTGTGACAAACAAAATCGCAGCATTAGACCAACTCGAATCGATCCGCAATGTGAGCTTCTCTCGTCGATTATTTTTCTTATTTGGAAGCAGATCCATTCCGCCCTCATAAAAAACGGAGGTAAATCACCTCCGGGGCAAACGCGGTAAGCTGTATCCCAAACTGGAATAAAAATCCCGAAGACAGAAGTCTTCGGGGCAAGCCGTACGCGTGAACGACAAGATGTCGTTTGGACTAACCTTCTTCCATCCGGACTATACCGTCGGCTCCGGAATTAAACCGGATCATGCATTTTCATGCTCGCGGGCTTTACCGCCGGTCGGGAGTTGGACTGATAATCCTCACCCTGCCCCGAAGGTCGAATTATTCAATTGTTCACATATTGCACGAAATTCTACCACACCTTTGTTTTCTTGTAACCATCTCTGTTTTATTTCTGACACCAACTCGAGCTATTCTTTGTAGAGTCAATTCTTCAATATTGCATTTATCCGCTAATACGAAGGGGTGAGGAAATTCTCTACAGCAGCAAACACCATAATAAGCCTAAGATTTCTCCAGCACATCACACCTGAATGAAATAATCCGTAATATTGAAGAACAGAGCATAATTTGCCTATACCAGTTCAGGATATTCAGGCACAAATTTGTTCCTAAAGGTTATATTCTCCAGTACCACACCACGATTTTGGCTGATCCACTTCTAGAAAAAATCATCCAAACCAAAGCTGCCTTAATTTACACTCCCAAATCCCGGTTCTTTTATGTTCAGTTCTTTGACCGCTCCTGTTGACACGAATACCACCCGCTCAGCGATGTTCGTTACGCGATCACCGATCCTCTCGAGATTATGCGCACACCATAACAAATACGTGGCTCGTTGAACGCTTTCAGGTTTATGTGCCATGATATCGACCAATTCATCAAAAATAGTCTGATAGAGATGGTCCATTGTGTCATCGCGTGCAGCGATTTCCTTGGCGCGCGTCACGTCAATATCATGCAGAGCTTCGATGATTTCGCGCAGCATGCCCCGAGCGAGTTCCACCATCTTCGGAATATCAATCAGTGGTTTGAGCAAGGGCTCATCCCCCATCCGCAGCACCGTCTTTGAAATGCCAGCTGCATGATCGCCAATTCGCTCCATATCCACAACCACATTCATAATCGCCACAACTCTGCGCAAATCGCTTGCAGTCGGCTGCTGTGTGGCGATCAATGCCAAACAGGCCTCCTCAATCCGAAATCGTAATTTGTTGACAAGTTCATCGTTATTGATCACCTGCTGGGCAAGATCACGATCCCGATGGGCCAGGGATTGCAGAGACTCGCTCAAGGCGTGGTCGATTAATTCACGCATGCGTAGAAGATCTTCTTCGATCTCTAGCAGACCTTGGTCGAATGCCGCTCGTAAACCTGAACTCATGCTCCTCTCCTCCTTGATCAACAATTATCCCATGCGACCGGTAATATATTCCTCTGTCCTTTGTTGTGAAGGTCGCGTGAAAATTGTGTCGGTCGAATCGAACTCAACCAGCTCGCCCAGCCAAAACAGACCGGTTCGGTTGGAAACACGTGCCGCTTGCTGCATGTTATGGGTGACAATGACAATCGTATAAGCTTGTTTCAACTCCCTCATCAGCTCTTCGATGCGTAATGTTGCGATTGGATCCAATGCTGAACATGGTTCATCCATAAGGATGATCTCCGGTTGCACAGCAAGTACACGTGCCAAACACAATCGTTGCTGTTCGCCCAAAGAGAGTTCAAGCGCATTTTTATGCAAAGAATCTTTTACCTCCTCCCATAATGCAACCGATCGAAGTGATTCCTCAACCAGGAACTCGATTTCACCTCGACGAACTAAATTTAATACCCGAGGACCGAAGGCGACATTATCGAAAATCGATTTAGGGAACGGATTAGGTCTCTGAAAGACCATACCTACTTTCTGGCGAAGATTGGCTAAATCCAGATCATCTCTATAAATATTCTCGCCGTCGATACATACCTCGCCTTCGATACGGATATCAGGGATCGTATCATTCATGCGGTTTAAACAACGCAAGAAAGTCGATTTTCCACACCCGGAAGGCCCAATTAAAGCTGTAATCTCTCGAGCACGAATATCAATACAGATCTCCTTCAAAGCCCGGAAGGAACCATAATAAAAATCCAAGTGATGGACTTCAATTTTCATCGCTTCTTTATTCGAACTCATATTTTTGATTGTACACCATTATGCCGTTTTGTCTTGAAACGCTTTGACGAGTCCAATATAATGACTATCATGTGGTTTCCTCATCTCCCATCCCGGATCAGTTTTAGTATTCTATTAGGTGGACTATTCCTTTTCTCGTGTCGCCCCGCCCATCAATCGAGCCTAAATAATGTCCCCAGTACTGCCATAGAAAATAAGGGCTCCGATACGATGGTGAATCTGGCGCTCGCTTGGGCGGAAGCTTACCAAAAAATCCACCCGCAGATTCGTATCTCGGTTACTGGTGGAGGGAGTGGTACAGGGATCGCTTCCCTTATCAACGGCACCGTGGATATCGCCAACGCCTCCCGACAAATTAAACCCGAAGAAGAACAAGAGGCGCAAGCCAATGGCATCATCCCAGTTGAGTTTGTTGTCGCTCGGGATGCCATCGCCATTATCGTCCATCCTGATAATTCTATCGATCGATTAACGATCGATCAGATTTCTGCCATTTACGCTGGTGAAGTGAATAATTGGCGTGAGGTTGGGGGTGATGATCGACCCATCGTCCGTCTTTCACGAGAAACGAACTCCGGCACACATGTTTATTTTTTAGATAATGTTTTACGAAAAGGAGAGAAGGATAATAAGACATTATTTACACCTTATACTTTACTCCTCCCTTCATCAGAGGGGATCGGTGCAGAAATTCGTCAAAATCCAAATGCGATTGGATATGATGGTTTAGGGTATGTCACCGAAGGGATGAAACTCGTCGCTGTGGCGCAGAATGCTTCGGGTCCATTTGTCCTCCCTTCAGCAAAAACGGTGAATGATCAAAGTTATCCAATTGCCAGAGACCTATATCTCTATACCGCTGGTAAAGCCGAAGGTGAGATTCTAAACTACATTACCTGGATCTTCACTCCTGAGGCGCAGGAGATCGTGACGGAACTGGGTTTTGTACCGATTACTCCATGAGGTGAATATGCGCGAGACAAGTTGGACTGAATTTATCGTCACACGATTGATCAAAGCCTCTGGCTATTCAGCCATCCTGATTGTCTCCATGATCTTCATCTTTCTCCTGGGAGAGGGCTATCCCTCCCTGTTTGAAATTCCCCTCTCAACGATCTTCAGTCAGCGCTGGTACCCCATTGAGGGTTACTTTGGCATCCTGCCCTTGATCGGTAGTTCTATCCTTGTCACACTCGGGGCTGCGTTAATTGCAGTACCGTTGGGTGTATCAACAGCCATTTATATCCGCGAAATCGCCCCTCATTGGACGCGAGAGATCCTCAAACCCTTGGTTGAGGTCTTAGCAGGCCTTCCCTCGGTGCTGCTCGGCTTTCTCGGTATCTTGGTCCTTACCCCCTTTATCCGTCAACTTCTCCATCTCCCTACCGGGCTTACAGCATTTGCAGGAGCCATCTTGCTTGGTGCAATTTCCATCCCCACCATTGTCAGCGTGGCGGAGGATGCGCTCGATGCCGTCCCCAAGACTTATCGCGACGCAGCTCTCGCCCTGGGCGCTACGGAATGGCAGACCATCTGGAGGGTGACTCTCCCAGCTGCACGTTCAGGAGTCCTCACCGCCATCATGTTAGGAATCGGTCGGGCAATCGGAGAGACCATGACGGTCATGATGGTCACAGGAAATGCCCCCATCTTGCCCACAGGCTTGATGGCATTGTTTCAACCTACACGAACAATGACTGCAACAATCGCTGCTGAAATGGGAGAGGTGGCCAATGGTAGTGTCCATTATCACTCTTTATTTTTGATCGGAATTGTGCTTTTTATGATTTCTTTGTTTGTTAATTTGGTTGCTGCAAGTATGGTCTTCCGTCAAAGGAAACGGTCGGAACGCATTCTATCGTAATGTCATGCTTGAGAGATTTTTCTCCTGCCTCGAGTATCGTACGATCCAATGAGATAGCAGGAGGCAGGTAAATATGGCGTCTCGTACAAAAAACAGGCAGAATCGGACTTAAGGCTTCAAGTGAGTGAGCATAATGGATGACATAATCATGAATCAAGAGAGACGCCATATTCAGAGCAACTTACGCAAGATTTCGCAACGCCTTGGCTTCGCCGTCATGACGCTTGCTGCATTGTTCACCGTCGTCCCAATCGTCCTTGTTGTAGGCTTCGTTGCCTGGAAAGGTGCCCCGGCCATATCCTGGGAATTTTTATCACAAATGCCACGCGATGGCATGCGTGCTGGCGGAATCCTTCCCGCCATCATCGGTACATTCTGGCTTACGGTTGGGACCGCCATCATTTCTGTACCTCTCGGCATAGGGGCAGCCATCTATCTTGCCGAATATGCTCCAGAAAGTCGTTGGACGCGCACCATCCGTATTGCGATCATCAATCTCGCCGGGATCCCCTCGGTAGTCTTCGGCCTTTTTGGACTGGGGCTGTTTGTCCTTTTCCTTCGCTTTGGGACAAGTATCCTGGCCGGTTCGTTGACCCTTGCAATCATGACCTTGCCGGTGATCATCAGCACAGCGGAGGAAGCCCTGCGCGCGGTCCCCAATAATTTTCGGGTTGTGAGCATCTCCCTGGGAGGGACGAAATGGCAGACGATTCGGCGCATCGTACTTCCGCAGGCTTTACCCGGGATCCTCACTGGGATCATCCTTGGCCTGGAACGGGCTGCAGGTGAGACAGCGCCAATCCTCTTCACCGTTGCAGCTTTTTTCCTACCCCGTCTACCTACCTCCATCTTGGATGCCAGCATGGCCTTGCCTTATCATCTTTTCGTCATCTCCACCCAGGTTCCAGGAATGCCCATTCAAATTCAATATGGCACTGCCATCGTCTTACTGACCTTCGTGCTCGGGATGAACATTATTGCCACAGTCATCCGTTCGAGAGCAAGGGTAAAAAGACAATGGTAAATAACTCGACAATAATACATGAAATATCTTCTCGGAAGAATGATGAAATTCCATCGATTTCTCAGGAAGGGAACAATTCAAAGCCCAAAATCATCATCGAATCTCTAAGCATAGCTTATTCGGACGGGACCGAATCGCTTAAAAACATCAACCTTAATATTCCTGAAAATGCAATTTCCGTCCTTTTCGGTCCTGCTGGCGGGGGAAAGTCTACGCTCCTGCGCACATTGAACCGACTCAATGATCTCGCTGATGTCCAACAACTGTCCGGACATGTCTGGATCGATGGGACTGACATCCTTGATCCAAATATCGATACCAACGCCCTAAGGAGAAAAGTGGGGATTGTTTTCGCCCAGCCCGTTGTCTTGCCCATGGCTATACGAGCGAACTTGATTTATGGGCTCGAATTGGCCGGAAATAAGAACCGCTCTAAGTTTGCGGAAGCTGTCGAGCGAAGCTTAAAGGCGGCTGCGTTGTGGGAAGAGGTCCATGACCGCCTGGATGATCCTGCAGTATCCCTCTCCGGAGGACAGCAACAACGACTCTGCCTGGCGCGTGTCCTGGCGCTGGAACCAGAAGTGATCTTGCTCGACGAACCCACTTCCGGACTCGATCCCATTTCGACGGGAAAGGTTGAAGCGACACTTAGAGAACTCTCGAAGAGTTACACGATTGTTCTCGTCCCACACTCCATCCAGCAAGGGGCGCGCGTGTCCGACTACGCGGCTTTCTTCCTTAATGGTGAATTGATTGAATTCGCCCCTGGAAAGCAAATCTTCATGAATCCACGGGATAAACGTACAGAAGATTATGTTGAGGGTCGTTTTGGTTAACCGAGTTTTGATCCTACTCTCACTGCCTCCATTAAAATTGCCAGAAGTTAGAAGAAGGAACGAAACACCTATAAACTGAGGCTCCATCTCTTCATCTTCAATAAAGCAAAACAGTGCCATAGCGCCGGTTGAGTGAAGCCAATCAATCTGGCCTTTATTTAGAGAAGCGTTTAGATCACTCACAGAAATATAGATTATTAAGTAAGATGTAGATTTAGATCAATAAGAGGAAGAACTATTCCACGGGTAGACTGTGTTCTGCTGCTTGAATGGAATCCTTGACGCTCAGCGCTATTCTGCATAAACTATGTTTAACAGGCGCTCCCGCCGTTCTGTGGTTTTTTTTCTACAGGTCGGCGGTTTTTCTTTAAGATTACAAGAATGTTTGATACCTATCGCTGCTCAATCTTCTTTGCATTCCTTACTCATGCTGCTGGAGTGAATCCTGGCCGAGAAGATCAGTCACTTGCAAGGCGGCTCTCGTTCCACTACTGAGCCGGTCGTGAGATAACCCCACCTCTTATGGATCATTCGTTTTTCCCCTCATGGAGAAGGGTCACTTTTCAGAAAAGGAACTCAAGATAATACAGCCAGGATTTGATCTAATCCAATTGGACCTGCGCGTAGAAGGATGGGGGTTTCTGTAATGCAATCAACCACAGTTGAGGGTATTTGGCCAGGAGTGAGGCCTCCATCGATCACCAATTCGATTTTTCCCCCCAGCTGCTGAAGTACTTCATCAGCGTTGCGAGAATTGGGATGATCTGAACGGTTGGCGGATGTAACCGCCATAGGACCTGTGCGTGAAAGGAGTTCGCAAGCAAAGGTATGAGCAGGAATCCTTACACCAACTGTTCCCGAACTGCTGATCTCAGCGGGTAAATCGGGATGGCTTTCTACAACGATCGTCAAAGGACCCGGCCAGAATTGATCTGCCAGGATCTGTGCTGCCTTCTTTAGCCTAACCGTAATGCGACTTAGCTGGTTCTGACTTGAAATTAGGACCGGCAACGGTCGTTCCCGATCTCGCTGCTTTACGCTATAGAGGCGCTCGATAGAAGCGCGATTGAAAGCCAGGGCACCGAGCCCATAAACCGTATCGGTAGGGAAGGCAACCAATCCTCCAGAATGCAAAACTTGCATCGCGCGATCAAAGCAATCCCCATGGTCGGTTGACAATACTTCGGTTTTCATCCACCCTTCCTTACAGGTCGATCACTAGCACGCGCTCCCATCCCGCCAGATCGTAAAGAAGTTGCAGCTTTGCGCTAGGAAATGCTCGTTGTGCAAGCTCACATGCGCGCTGTCCTTGTGAAGCTTCGAGTTCAATTAAAACCCGCCCGCCTGGATTCACTTTTCCTGGCAGGTCTGTAAGCATTTCGCTGATCAAATCCAAACCGTCCTCCCCACCATCGAGCGCCAACCAGGGTTCTCTCTTGCTGACTGCTAATCGCGCCAATTTCGTTCTGGGGATATAAGGCAAGTTGGCGCACACCAAATCAAATCCCTTCTTCAGAGCGGCGATTAGATCGGCCTGAATCAAAAAGAGACGCCCGGCTACATGATGGTCCTCCGCATTCCTTCTTGCGATATCCAAAACCTGGAGGGAGAGATCAGTCGCTATAACCTGTAAATCTTGGACCTCCGCCAGCAAAGTTACAGCAATACAGCCCGATCCTGTCCCGACATCCAGCGCCCAGCCCTTCTCCGGATTCTCGAGCAAGAATTGGCGCGCGGCATCAATCAGGTGCTCTGTTTCAGGGCGTGGGATAAGAACATCTTCGCTGAGTTGAAAACGCCTTCCATAAAACTCCCACCACCCCAGGACATAGGGCAATGGTTCGCCAGATATATACGTTTGGAACCTTTTACAATATTGGCCTGTCTGAGTTTCATTTAATTGAAATTCGGGATGAGCCAATACCCAAGTTCGGTCTTTCTGAAGAATATCCGCCAGGAGCAACTGCAAGTCTGATGCTGGGGACTCATGGATATCGGCTGACGCCCGGCGCCCCTCTTCTAAGGCTTTACGGATAGTCAATGAAGATTTCAAGCTTCCTCGCCTATCGCCTGAAGGCGCTCCGCTTCATCGCGAGTCGCGAGTTCATCAATAAAGGTATCCAAATCACCATCAAGAATCGTGGGGAGATTATAGGCGGAAAGCCCAATGCGATGATCTGTCACGCGCGATTGCGGGAAGTTGTAGGTCCTGATTTTTTCAGAACGCTCTCCAGTCCCAACTTGTGCGCGTCGGGTCGCATCCACTTCCTCTTGCTGTTCGCGTAAGGCGATCTCATAGAGTCGAGCTCGAAGGATGTGCATCGCTCGAAGGCGATTCTGCAATTGCGATCGTTCATCTTGACATTGCACAACCATTCCTGTCGGCAGATGCGTTAGACGGACCGCGGTGGCATTCTTCTGGACGTTTTGCCCTCCAGCACCCGTCGATCGGTAGACATCCATGTGAATGTCTTTCTCAGGAATTGCTATCTCCACCTCATCTACTTCAGCCAAAACTGCAACTGTGGCCGTCGATGTATGGATCCGACCTTGCGCCTCGGTAACAGGCACACGCTGCACACGGTGGACACCCGATTCATATTTGAGACGTGAATAGGCCCCTCGCCCCCTAACTTCAAATATGATCTCTTTAAATCCCCCCACGCCTGTGTCATGTTGAGAGAGGATTTCAGTCCCCCAGCCACGACTCTCTGCATGACGGCTATACATACGGAATAGGTCAGCCGCGAACAATCCCGCCTCATCACCACCTGTTCCCGCTCGAATCTCCATGATCACATTGCGTGCATCACGGGGATCACGCGGCAGGAGCAGCTTGCGCAATTGTTCTTCTAGAGCCTCAAGCTTCGGACCAATCTGTGCAACCTCAGACTCTGCTAGAAGTTGCATCTCCTCATCATCCGCCTCGAGCAGGGCATGTGCACCTTCGAAGTCTTTGGAGAGTGCTTTATACTCTCGGAAAGTATTGACAATAGGCTCGAGAGTAGCTCGCTCCCTCGCCAACTCGGCGACCAGCTGATAATCCCCGGCCGCATGTGCCATTTGCTCTTCGAGGATCTGGAAATGGGTTTCGATCCCAGATATTTTTTCTAAGAATTCCATCATACACACAATAAACTCCCACGTAATTTGTGGGAGGGTTGATTTATTATACCATGCGCGTAATTTACCTTACCACATACAGATTGGGTGCATTTCCATGAAAGGGGGCGAAACTCCCTTAAGTTCCTGCGGATATTGGCTTATCACTCATAAACCCATTACATCACAGCAACCTTCAAAGCTTTTCCCAAAGCTGCAGTCAACAATATCCTCTGTTTTCTCTATTAAAAATCGCATTCGGGTCTGAGGGCGAGGCTTCTCCAGATTCTCATCCTGACAAGGCTTTCTTGAGCCACGTCTGCCCTCCTCAAGGCTCGGAGCATGTGTGGGGATTTCAAATAGCTTGCTGGAATATTATTAATAGATATGCTATGAGAATGGATCAGTTTTTTGCCGGGGAACCTATGATGGACTTTAAACGTCTACTTAAGTAGATATATTACCAAGGATGGAGGTACGCCATGAAACGAGTAAAAATCATCATCCTGAGTTTGCTACTTCTTCCCGCCCTTCTCTTCTCGACCACACCCGCCCGGGCGGATGGAATCATCATCCCTGAACCACCCATCTGTGACCCGGGACCTTGCCCAAGACCCATCCCCATAGCCCAGTTGGCGATCAAATATCACCGTGTTCAAGTTACTATCGAAGATCAAGTGGCGACGACCCATGTCGATCAGGTCTTCCGCAACGATAACGATTGGCAAATCGAGGGTACCTATATCTTCCCTATCCCTACTGGGGCGAGCATCAGCCAATTCACCATGTGGGTGGATGGCGAGGCGGTTGAAGGGAAAATCCTTACCAAGGAAGAAGCGCGTAGGACCTATGAAGACATTGTTCGCAACTTGCGAGATCCCGCCTTGCTCGAATACATCGATCGAGGCGCAGTCCAGGCCTCTATCTTCCCCATCCCCCCCGGTGGCGAACGACGGATCGAACTGGAATATAGCGAGGTGCTCATAGCCGATCAAGGATTGATCCACTATCGCTATCCGCTGAACACAGAGAAATTTTCAACATTACCCTTAGAGGAGGTGGCCGTATCCATCCGAGTAGAATCATCCGTCCCGGTTCGGGCGGTCTATTCCCCCTCGCATGAAGTATCGATCGAACGCGATAGCGAGTATCAGTTTGTAGTCGGTTATGAAAAATACGATGTCACGCCCGACAAAGACTTTGATCTCTTCTACTCGGTTGCCGAGGAGGATTTCGGCTTGAACTTGATTTCTTTCCGAGATTCCCAAAGCGAAGATGAGGATGGTTTCTTCCTGCTGATCGCCGCTCCCAGTGTCAAGATCGATCCAGACAAGGCCATCGTCAAAGATGTGATCCTTGTCCTCGATCGGTCCGGTAGCATGGAAGGGGAGAAGTTCCAACAGGCACAAGAAGCGCTTCACTTTGTCTTAGATCATATCAATCCTGAAGATCGTTTCAACATCATCGCATTCAGCACGGGACTCCAATCCTACGCCACCTCCCTTCGACCCAACTCCGAGGTGGATGAAGCCAAGCGTTGGGTGGACTCGCTCTCCGCCAACGGTTCGACCGATATCAACCGGGCTTTGTTAGAGGCGCTTGCCCTGATAGGTCGACAACGCCCGACCATGCTGATCTTCCTTACCGATGGCCTGCCTACGGAAGGCGTCACAGATACGCAACAAATCATCGCCAATATTGCTGACAATGCCCCTGAAAATGTGCGCCTTTTCGCCTTTGGCGTTGGTTACGATGTCGACACATTCTTGTTGGATACGCTCACCCAGGAGAACCATGGGACGACCACCTACGTGACGCCCGACCAGGCCATCGATGAAACCGTTTCCGGTTTCTACGCCAAAATCAACGACCCGGTCCTCACCGATGTGGAGCTTAATTTTGGCGATATCGTGGTCTATGACCTCTACCCTGAACCATTGCCGGATTTATTCGCCGGAACCCAACTGATCGCGGTTGGGCGCTACAAGGCTTCTGGAACCGAGACTGTACAGCTATCCGGCGAGGTGAACGATGAGGCAGTTTCTTTCGACTACATGGAGCAACGATTCCGATCGGCTGGTGGACCGGACTTTCTGCCACGCTTATGGGCAACCCGCAAGATCGGCGCTTTGCTTAATCAAATTCGATTGAAGGGTGCAGAAGAAGAACTGGTTGACCAAATAGTGCAACTCAGCATTCGCTATGGGATCATCACTCCCTATACTTCTTTCCTGGTAACTGAGCCGGCTGTCCTGGGCGCCGAGGCGCAAGACGCGATCTCCTCCGACGCTTATGAGAATTATTTGGCAGCTCCATCCGCCGTTGCAGGGGAAGCGGCGGTGGAAAGAGCGGCTGAATGGGGCAAGATCATGGGCGCCGATGTGCCTAGTGGTCCCGGAGCAGATGTGGCTGACCTGGTTCGCATCGCGGGAGCGAATACCTTCCGCTATGTCGACGGCATCTGGATCGATACGCGCTTTGACCCCGATAAGATGGAGACCCAAAAGGTGCCCTTTCTTTCGGAGGATTACTTCGAGCTTGCCAGCGCCAGTGTTGATATCGCCGCTGCTTTCGCTCTGGGCGAGCGCGTGATCATTATCGTGGGCGAGGACGCCTACGAAGTTGTCGGGGTCGAGGACGAGGGCGATGAGATCTCCATCCCACCCGCGTCAACGGAGGATGCTTCTCAGGAAACAACTGAAATTGACGAGCCTATTCAAGACAATCCAACCAAACCGAAGGGTACATTGCCGTTATGCTCGAGTGCTCTCATCGCACTTGGGTTGATGATTCTTCCGATTAGCTTACGTACGCGGCGATCATAGAGGCGTATTGAAATACGGAGGGCGGGTTTCCATACACGCCGCCACATCCCATCCGTGGCACCGGTTTCTACTCCCGCCGTTACATCTTGCGGGCTTTCAAGCTTGCCCCTACATTTCCGCCGATCCCCGTAGGGTGGGTTTCTATACCCGCCCGTTCATCTCAATTTAGAGATTTCGTCCCCGAAAACAAGGCGAGATCAGAATCTCGCCCTATATCATGCGCAAAATGAAGTTGGGATCTTCATAACTATCCGTTCATGCACATTGATTTACCCCATTCCTGGTTTCTTATGGCCCCATGAAGGAATATCAAGATTCTATTAATTCCCCCCCTGACAGCCCGTGTTTACGAATTCACCTGTGAAATCAGAAAACTTCGCTGCATTATCCCGTACTATGACTTTGATCTTGATTTGCGAATCGGGCTGCACGCCAGGAATTGTCGTTGCCCCTCGATATGTGCCATTCCAGGTACCATAAGGGGTGTAGCTTTGACTAACGGCATCCAGACCCTTGCCACAGATATCCGATTCTGAGGGCAGGATACTACACCAGAGACTGACATATCCACCACCATCCCCCAGTCCGGATGAAGGCCCAATTCCGTAAGAGACTGCCTGATCCTTTACATTGGCAATCTGGACATCAATATGGCAATTTTCGCCATCTCGGTTGAGGACGACGACAAGCTGAAGCAATTCTGGCTTCTGGCTATCCGCTGGTGTCGGCGTTGGAGTAATGGTCGGCGTGTTTGTAATTGTTGGCGTAGGCGTTATTGAAGGCGTCGGCGTATTCGACGGTGTGGGTGTGTTCGACGCTGTGGGTGTATTCGACGGTGTGGGCGTGTCCGATGGTGTGGGGGTAATCGACGGCGGTAATGTCGGAGGTGGGCGGCGGGTGCGAGTGGGTGTTGGCGGGATGGGCGTTCGGCTGGGTGTGGGCGTCTTTGATGGCGTTGAAGTATTGGTTGCCGTCCTGGTGAGCGAAGGCGACGGGGTCACCGTGGCGGTCAGGGTCGCCGTCGCACTGGGCGTGATGGTCGGCGTATCCGTCGGAACCAATACCGTCACGGTTGGAGAGGGCTCTTTCTCCTCAGCTAATTCGTCCCCATCAACTTTGATTGATTGGTCGCGCAGGAGCTCTTCAATAATCGATAGCCTCAGAGCGCCTAACGAACCCAGCAGGTCCTCCGCGCCGTAATCTGCGCCCAGACGGGATTGCAGGCTGACCGATAAAGGTAATAAACGCGGCCAATTCAGGACCATGCTTGTGATGGCAGCAATTAATAGAATCGTCAACAAAAAGATCAGCAGAGCTTCTAACGGAAACTGATCCCTGCGGGAGGTTTCATCTTCCATAATCCCGGCCCCCCTTTCATTGATTTACTTACCGCTTGGATGAATGGCTAGATCATAACAAGTATAACCCCAAATTGGAGGAGTCGAGGCATTGAAATTGAGAAACGGGGTGGTGGGTTTATTCCATGATGGAAGAATAGGAACAATTATTGGGGCTTTCCACATTCGGCCGGCATAGTGTACTCTCCAAGAAAATGGCATGTTTCGTGACCAGCCTGATCACGGGCTTTTGAGTAGAGCGCAATATGGAATCGATCCGGAGCTGGGGACGCCCAAGATGGATCGATTTCAATCTGAATTGAACCATCGTAACAGCCATCCCATCCACCCTCTTGTGTCGGACCGCCACTACAGAGGGTCAGAGGATTGGAGAAAATCCAGTCTGTTACGCCGCCATTAACTGGTTCAACCTTATATTTCAGTTTAACCCATTCGATCCCACTTGATGGCGCAGGATCTACCACTCGTAAGTCCGTGACTGTTACTGTGATTGTACAGACATTCAAATTCCCAGGCGCAGGATCAAGGATGCCCCCGGATATTTGTGGTGGCTGTGTATCGTTCGGCTTGGGAGTCTCAACTGGCTGGCTTTGAATGATGCATCGCAAAGACTTGCTAGAAGCGGTGGCCTCCTTTCCGTTCAGATGCCAGAATAGCGAGTCGCCATTAAAAATATTACTGAAACTAGCACTGGGGTATTCCGGAGAGCGTCCGGGGAGGAAGCTTGTAGGCTGACCTCGATCCTTCGGTTCTGGGGAAAAGTAATTAGCAGAACCAATGGGGATCTCCACCGTCTGATCGTTGGGATTCTGATATCCCCAATAAGCGGTATAAGAATGATCCTCATTTTCTGTGATGCACTCCAGAAGCGGGATGACTTCTGAAATCCCGGGAGTTGCAGTCGGGACAGAGTTAGTCTTCGTTGCTGTCGGAGTCACAATGGGCGTCATCGTCATTGTGGCTATGGGTTTGGTCGTCGCGAGAGGTAATGGAGTTGCAGCCGTTTCAGTTGTCGTTGGAGGGATGATCACTGTCTCGGTGGGGAATGTTGGCTGAGAAACGATAGCCGCCTGCCCAGTGGCCGTTGGAACCAGCCCCCATAAATCTTGTTCTAATTTAGTCCTGGTTTCGGATGATAATTCTGCATCTCCAAAGATCTCATCCAGGATGGCCAGTTGCAGGGTTTTCAGCGTGCCGCCAAAGATATCCGGACCATAATCCGCAAGCAGGTTAGATCGTAAGTGGAGATAGAATGAAGATCTAATCTCAGGGGAAAATCCCATCCAGAGGATAAGTAGGATCCATAGGAATAATACAGGCAAAAAAACCCCTAAAGCTTCGATCAACCAGGAGCTTTCTGATCGCCTGTCCAATTCTGATCCAACCCTCCCGCGCCACTCGTGTAACGCACCCTACGAGCTTGAACTTCGTAGACATTAACAGTCTGCCCAGAATGACGCAAACGCGCCCGACCATAACGTCCGAATTTAAATTGCTGACGAGCATCCGACAGGCATTCATATGTTGACTGAGAGATCAGGATAGCTCCGCCTCCCAATTCTCGACATATCTCCTGTACGCTGCGCGCTTCTAGTACAATATCGCCAATTACGATTGATTTCAACTGGGACAAATTTCCTACTCCCCCAGCCACGATCTCTCCAGTCGCAAGCCCCAGCCACAATTCCATGGCAGGCAATCCCTTGCTGGAACGATTTTTATTCCAGCGTTCGATCAAGCCCACAATTTCTAAACTAGCTTGAATTCCCCGAATCGCTCCATCTTGAGCAGTGAGTTGCTGTGGCAGAATTCCAAAGGCTGCCATCATAGTCCCCCCATCAAAAGTACTGATTTGACCGCCATATCGGGATAGGACTGGCTCCATGGCACGATACAATTCATCCATAGTTCGAATAAGCGCTTCAGGATCGTCACTACCCATCACAGCGAGAAAATTGATCATGTCGGCAACCAGAATGGTCGCATCAGAGCAGATCCCTCGCCTCGCTCCCGGCATTGTCTCTGCTTGGTCTAATTGAGAAAAGCGATTCATAGGTGGGGCCTGGAAAGCACTGGCATAAGAGCCGCTCTCCCGTAAACCCGTGACCAGGGTGTTAAACGAATCAGCTAATAAACCGATCTCATCGTTGCTACGCGTCTTTACCTGGGTATCGAGATCCCCTGCCGCAACTTGGGCAGAAGCCGCGGCGATTTCAATGAGTGGGCGTGTGATCGTATGAGAGATCAGCAGCCCAATAGTCACTACAAGTACCAATGCTGCTGCACCATAACGAGCCACCAGAAGCACATTTTCAAAAAATGCGCCCTGCAATTGGATATCCTGCTTGGCAATCCCCAAGAAGCCCAAATCGACAGTTTTATTCCTTGCCTCGAATTGGGTTAACACCTCTCGAAAAGAATCCCCGGCTACACTCACATTTCTTACTATACTTTGCTCGGCGCTTTTTGTAACGATTTCGGAAATGAGCGAGCTCTCGAGCGTGAGTCGATCTTTGGGTTCAAGTTGAAATGATGATCCCCGGAGAGCGCCAGTTGTGAGATCATAGACGCTGATGTTCACCCCGATCTCATCTTGAAGCTGTAAAAGCATATTCTCCAAGTAATTCCCTACTAGAACAGCCCCAATAATGGCTCCCTGGTTGTCCCTTAAAGGCGCGCCTAAAACAAAGACACTGATTTCATTTTGATCCATTTGTAACGCTTCCAGGCCAACCCACTTATCTCCCTGAGCGTCGTCTTCCCCAGATAGGATCTGATTGATAAAGGTCCAATCTCTGTATAGGGTCTCACCGCGAAGAATCTCATAATCGCCAGCTGAGCCTTGAGGATGATGGCGTATCGTCAGTAAGCTGATGGCTTCTCCATCCAACACAACGGCTACGTCCACGCCAGCATTAATAACCAGGGGCAGCACCCTGGCGCGCAAATCCTCCGCGCTCTGCATTGCAACTCCCTGAGGGACACCCTCGGTATTCGCAATCAAACGTTCCAACTCGAGCATATCCCGCTCAACGCGGACAATGGCATCTGTGACCCGCTTCCCTCGATCTGCAAGGTCCTCTAAAAAGTGAAACTCATCCATCTGACTCATCACTTGGTTTACAAGAAAAGCTGCCCCTAGCCCAAGCAACAGTGCCAGAAAGATGAACGGCAGTGTAATTTTCCAACGTAAACTAAATCGAACGCGTGCCCGAGAACCTTTTCTCACACTCATCGTCAGCCTTAACATCCATTTCTTGACTCGATTAGCGCAAGAAAAATGATAGAAGGATTAAAATAACTACAAAGCTACCGGCGATCACGCCAATTCTTCGAAGATCCCTTTTCACGTAACTATAGTCCGGCTGAAAATCCCTCTGCCCTCCAATCCCTCGCGCTTGTCCGGAGGAGGCTACATTAGATAAAGTTGCATCAGATACGATGGGTACTGATGGTCGGCGGATTTTCTTTTTCTTTTCCTTTTTGCTCATAGAGTTTCTCTCCTAGGGTATGAATATCTACTGTACTTGTAGTTCGCCGAAGACCACAATTCGTTGCGTATCGACGAGGTAGGGGTAACAAGAGATGAGAGTGATAGTCGGCGTTTCAGTTGCCTCCATCACACTCACCTCCGTTGAAACCACAATACGTAAACCAGTGACTAAGTAGACATACTCGCGCGTGGCAGTCATGATACGGATCTCATCCCCTGGTTTAAGCTGATCGAGATTGCGGAAGAGTTCCCCAAAAATGTCATTATGAGCGGATAAAATCAAATTACCTGACTGTCCTGGGTCTGCGCTGCTAATATGCTGACCAACCCCTTTCTTTAATTGCTCCCATCCATCCCCTTGCACAATCGGCTGGGGATTCGCCCACAAAGATTCAATGAGAATCTGCCGAGCTTGCTCAGGGCCGGGCGTGGGAATGGGGAACTGAGGCAAAGATTGTACCAAGGGACGTAAATTTGCGGGGATCTCAGCGTCATTTGGCCTTGCTCCCCCAGGGGAAGTCGGTGGCATGTGCCCCGAAGGCAGCACAACCGCCGTGATCAAGGGAGTGGTTGTGGATGTGGGCAATGTCATCGCCTCTTCCGCCTCTCGGTTGAGCACTTGCAATAGGCCAAATCCTTTTAAGAATAGGAAAGCCATTCCGAAAACTGCCAAAATTTCAACCCATAATAGCATTCGATTGAAGACAGCACGAAACATATTCGTAAAGTTGATTCGAGGTTTCTCATCGCCATCGTTCTCCCCCTTCCCCTGCTCAAATTGACTTTCTTCATCGACTTCGGTGACTGGGAGTGCCCTGCCAGTCTTACGAAAACGTTGCAATCGCGTGGCATGCGCCTCACGCTTCTTGCGCGCCAGGACTGCCTCCAATTCCTCAATGGAATAGTCCCCGATCGAATGTCTTTCCCTGCCCATGCTCACAAGTCCAAGATATACAATTCAACACGATGTGTGCTCATCTCGCCGGCATGCCCCAACGAGGTGTTAATTCGTCATGAAGGACGAATCCCGTGCAGTGATTATACACGAACAATGGAACCGCGCTTGTGGGGGCATAACCATAAAATCCGGCACTTTGCGATAGATAAGGATCTATAAACATCAGCAAGTTTGTGCCGAAACTTAACCCTGGTTGGTTTCAATGAAGGATCACCAATACCAGGATGAATTTAATCGATTGCTTTATAATCCGGAACAAGATTATGGCGAATGGCTTTTTATCCCGATTCCTGTGGAAGAGGTTCTATTCCCGACAGGGGTTGAACACGATTGCGATCCATCCAATTTCAGATGAGGAGTGTCATTCATGAGCTATAACTACGCAATCATCGGTTCTGGGCGACAAGGAACAGCAGCAGCATATGACCTGGCTCGCTTCTGTGATGCAAAGACTCTTTTGATGGCAGACATCGATGATAAACAGGCTGCCAGCGCAGCAAAACGTTTAAACGCGCTACTCAGACAGTCCGTGGCACAACCAATCCGGCTCGACGCTGAAGATCCAAAAGCTGTACGAGCTTTCCTGCAAAAATACCAAGTCGACGCCTTAATCGGCGCAACTCCATTTTTCCTCAACCTCGGGCTTACACAGGCTGCTATCGATACAGGCGCTGGAATGACCGACTTCGGCGGGAATAGCGAAATCGTATTCAAACAAATTGATCTTTCTGAGCACGCTGCTGCTGCCGGAATATCGATCGTACCGGATTGTGGTCAGGTACCCGGGATGGGAACCACCCTTGTACTCTACGCAATGGAAGCATTGGATGAGCCTCGCGATGTTTTTATGTGGGATTGTGGTCTGCCAGTACATCCGGAACCCCCCTGGAATTATCACCTGACTTTTAGCATTGAGGGTCTGACAAATGAGTATTACGGCGACTGTCATTTCATCCGAGAGGGGCAGACAGTGCAGATCCCTGTCCTGGAAGAATACGAGACCCTTGAGTTCCCAGAACCACTGGGTAGATTGGAGGCTTTTACAACTGCTGGCGGGCTCACAACCGCGGCTCACACTTTCGCCGGTAAATTACAGACTCTCCAAAACAAGACTCTCCGCTACCCGGGCCACTTCGCATATGTCAAAGTCATGCAGCAATTGGGGTTTCTCGAACTAGACCCGATCGATGTGGATGGCCAGAAGGTGATCCCGCGTCATGTCCTCCATACTCTCTGGGATCCCCTAATCCGTGCCAATCCGGACACACACGATCTCATCTTCATTCACATCATCGCTCGAGGGCTAAAAAATAGCCGAGAGACTGAAGTACAAGTCGACCTATTGCACTTTTTCGACGAGACCACTGGCTTTACGGCGATGGAACAAGGTACCGGTTGGCACGCTGCCATCCTAACTGGTGCCATCACTCGAGGGGAGGTTTCCAAGGGGGTCATCCCGGTCGAGAAAGCGATGAGCGGATCTGACTTTGTCAGGCAGGCTGCAAGACGAGGCTTCCAGATCAAGCGGACTATTCGGCCAGGCTAATGAATGAAAATAGGGTAGAGAGATGGCCTGGCCTGTCAAAAATCAAAGCAGATCACAAAGGCGACCCCTGTGGTCGCCTTTGGATTGAGCAGGCACATGCCCTACCATCCATCAATAATCCATTGAAATCCTCGTGATGACCCTTGAGATCACTTATGGCTTGATCCATCCGCGAACTTTAGACCTGGGCAAGGGTTCTTACCAATCATCTGAAGTATGGAAAAATCATCACCCACATCATGAGAGATCAATGCTATCCATTGACCTCCCCTGCCTCGGGGTATTCGGTCGATTAACAAGCCAGAGTCCCCCTGCCCCGAATGACTTGCCCTTGAGGAATTGTTGGGGAACTTATCATAGCGTTGGTAGATTCGTAAGTGTGGAAAAAAATCAGATATTGACTGAAGTCCCTTCAAACCAGGTTGGGCTTGTGTTATGGAACCGATTGCACATTAGAAAAGGTGAATCGTTAAACCGGCCAAAGTGCCTAGACCGATCGAACAGAGGGTTCCGATGAGGAAATACTCGGCAAAAGCTGGGTCTTTAAACTGAGGGTAACGCGCAGCAGCCTTGGCGGCAACAGCAAAACCCACTGCCGTCAAGCCTCCCGCCAGGATGAGCGCTAACGTAAACAAACGCTCCAGGATGCCAATCACCTCTCCAGCTCCAAGGTGGGGCTCGATTCGATCTGGGACACCTCCCGCCCGTACCAGTCCTATCACCCCAACTGTCACCATCGTAGCCCAGCAGAACATCGCCACCACCGCTAAAAGGACCATCAGAATTTGGGTTGGAAAATCAGGAGGGGCAACATTAGCAAGCGGGATTACGTCATTAAAGCCAAGTGCAGCACTCCCGGCAGGGAACAAGGCGAACAAGAAGGGGAGCAGGTGTGCCCAAGGCTTACCCAACTTATTGGGGCCCTTCCCCTCGCGCTTCACCAATCGACGAATCGTAAACCCGGCTGCCTCGCCTGAAATCACTGCGATCACAAAAAGAGCAAGCAGGACGAAAAAACGTCTTGTTTGAAGGAACCAGACGGTGAAAACCAAGCACCAGATGAGAATCCGCATTAAAGTACGTTGCCATCTCCATCGAGATGTGAAACGCTCCAGAGCGGACTTGCGTGTTTGGAAACCATATTCCGTGATGAAAATATTCAGGAGAGCGAGGAGATAAAGATCGACCATCTGAGGTTACCTCTGTGAATTAAAAGCACTCTGGAGGGCAAGGGTCCAAATATGGGTGGCTTCAAGAACCATTTCCGCCTCCGCTGCTCGAAGATGCTGGCTGACGGCGCTGGGTGTGATCCCTAGTTCAGCCGCGATCGATTTGCCGGACATGCCACCCATGGTGAGGTCCACAACCTGTTGTTGACGTTCGGTCCATCCATAGCGTAACCCCGCGTACAGCAAAGAATAAATCCCGAAACAGGCCTCTTCCGCTTCAGCCACTACTTCGATCTGCGTCGCTCGGCGCTCCGCCTGTTCAATTGCTGCTCTTGCCCGATGAAAACAGGGACCATCCATCCCCAAGGCGATGGGCTCTAAGGTCGTATCAAGCCGTCCAACCCCCAAACCCATTCTCAGCTCCACGGGATGGACGATCGAGCGGAACAAGGCCATGAGTCGGTCGATCTCCTTCACCGAATGTAATAAGCCCTGGAACTCATCGCCGATCGTGAGCACGAAATGGGAAGCGATCCCGGCTGAAAAACGCTCATTGACAAGATCGATTGCCTTCCGCAGCTGCCTTTGAAGCTCCTTCCGATCCTGCACCCCTCTCGAACCAACCACATCCCCAATCACAGCCAGGAAAATTGATCGTCCCATTTCAAACAAAACCTCGGTTTTTCCTTGAAGTCACTGGCATTCCCTATCTTCGGAGATAAGATTTGATTTTTATTCTGACCTTTTTGATCCATTATTAAGCTATTATGCTTAATATGTTCTATATTTAGCGATAATGCTTAATAATGACCTATTTTAGCATATAGACTGAATATTGATCAAGGGCAAGTTGGGCATGATATCAGAGGATCCAAACAGCGGGATCGTCCTCTTCTGGATCGAAATTTCTTCATTGAAAAAACGGCTATCTGAGGGAAATATCCACAAGAAAGCCAGGGAAGTCAGCAATGAAAAAAACCATTGAATAACCAAGATCATACTTAACGAAAAACAGCCTTATCTGCAGATCCCTTAGATCAACAGGAATTCGATCTGGTTTGCCTCTGCTCTATTGGATCCAAACGGAACCCAAATCGACAGCAGGATCGTTGGTAAGATTGGTAAGCCCACTGCCATCGGTGTTGATCAGGAAAATATCGACATTGCCATCCCGTTCTGAGTGGAAGAGGATACTTTTTCCGTCGGGTGACCACGTGAAATCGCCTTCTGGGGCATCCTGCGCAGGGTGATTGGTTAAATTGACTTCATTTTCCCCATTGGCGTCAATGACATATACATCCGCATTTTCATCGCGGTAAGAGACAAATGCGATCTGCTTCCCATCAGGCGACCAAACAGGAAATCCATCGAAACCCTCACTGGTTGTAACACGGGTAACATTCTCTCCATTCGTATCCATCAAATAAATATCCACATTGCCGTCATGTTCCGAGGTAAATGCGATTTTCTTTCCATCCGGAGACCAATCAGCCAGTGCGCTGGAATATTCGATATCGGTTAGCCGAGTCGTTTGCGAACCATCCACTGGAGTCACATAAAGCGCTGGCCGGTCTTCGCGAGTGGAGGTAAAGAGCACAAATTTGCTATCGGGGGACCAATCCGAGAAACGATTGGCTGATAAGTCATTGGTCAGATTACGCACGTTGCCTGTCCTAATTTCCACCAGATAGATATCCGATTGACCGGAAGCACCACTGTCAAAAGCCAGCCAATCACCATTCGGCGACCAAAATGGAGCGACGGGGATGATGGGCATATCTTCCGCCAAGGCGATTAACTTCTTTCCGCTCGCATCCATCCTGTAGAGCGAGAGCGTCTCTGTATCACGGGATGAAAGAAAGGCGATGGATCGCAGCTTTCGCGACCAACTTGGCATCCCATCCTGTGCTTCGTTACCTGTCAGATTCACTAAATCAGACCCGTCTGGATTCATCACATACAATTCATAATTCCCTTCGCGATTGCTCATAAAAGCAATTTTTTCTGGGAGGAACCGATCTTTTATCAGCAGAAAAACAACGAATTGTAAAAGAAAGAGAGCAGCGACAAAAAACAGAGGGCGGAATTTTCTAAACTTATTCTTTGTTTCTTTTTGAGCTGTATCCAGCATGGTTCATCACCTTTCTGCAATCCAGCTGACACCCCCTCGGTACCGGGTGTATTCCATTTTGATGTTGCGTGCTACCTTTGGTGTTGAGGGAGGGGCAGTGACCCAACTCTCATCACGGGAGTACAAGATGCAACACTCTATGGAATACACCCCTGCATATACTTATTTTCTGGATGGAAACGTCATAAATTGTACAATAGATTCTTCATTCAGTTCGCTATTATGCAAACGATGCCCACACTGCAGATGAAGGAGCCATCTTTGAGGAAATCCGCCTATTAATTCATACCCGAAGGTCACTGCAATTGCCCATCTAGTATACCAGCAGAGTCTGTCTCCATAGCAGGTCTAGAGTAACCGTCGGGGACGATATTGCAGCGCCTCAGCCAAATGGGTAGTTGAGATGCCCTCCTCACCACTTAGATCTGCGATCGTCCGAGCCAGTTTGAGGACGCGATGAAAGGCACGTGCAGTAAGCTGAAGTTGATTCATTGCCTGTCGAATCAGCGTCCTACTCTGGTCGTTTAAAGGGCAATACTTTCGGACTTCTCCCGGACCCATATCTGCATTGCAGGTGAAATCCGTCCCTGCAAAGCGCTCTCGCTGTCGTTCGCGAGCTGTTTCCACCCGTTTCCGGATCACGGCTGATGGCTCACCCAGGCGGTCATCGGTTAGTTTCTCGAAGTCCACTCTGGGCACTTCAACATGAATGTCAATCCGATCGAGTAGTGGCCCCGATATCCGTTTTTGGTAGCGCGTGACCATGGCCGAAGAACAGCTGCACTCTTTCACGGGATCGCCATAATAACCGCATGGACAAGGATTCATCGCTCCCACAAGCATGAAATTGGCTGGAAAGGAATGCGATCCGCGCGCGCGGCTGATGGTCACCACCTTATCTTCCAAAGGCTGACGTAATACTTCGAGCACACGCATGCCAAACTCGGGGAGTTCGTCCAGGAAAAGTACACCGCGGTGTGCCAGCGAAATCTCCCCTGGTCTGGGCCATGAACCGCCCCCGACCAATCCGGCATGAGAGATGGTGTGATGAGGGCCGCGAAAGGGACGGTTTTGGAGCAAGGGTAAGCCCCCAGGCAGTTGATCGGCCACGGAATAGATTCGGGTCACATCCAGAGCCTCTTCGATCGTCATCTTCGGCATAATAGAAGGCAACCCTCTGGCAAGCAATGTCTTTCCTGCGCCCGGCGGGCCGACTAAGAGCACATTATGCCCCCCGGCTGCCGCCACCTCTAATGCCCGTTTCACATGTTCCTGACCCTTGATCTCACTGAAATCCGTGTGAATCATTTCCATCACTTCTTCTGATTTCTGACCTTTGAAGGGGGGGATGGGCACTACGTCGGAGAGGTGATTGACCAAGGCTGTCAGAGATTCGACCGGAATCACTTCGATATTGGGGAGGAGTACCGCTTCGGCCGCATCCTCCTTTGGCACCAGGATTCGTCTGAAACCTTCCTGACGCGCAAGGGCGGTCATCGGCAACACCCCACGCACATGCCTCAAAGAGCCATCTAGAGAGAGCTCTCCCACTGCCAATGAACCTTCCAGGCTCTCGGGGCGGACCTGTCCGGATGCTACCAATGCGCCTAACGCAATGGGAAGATCGTAGGCGGGGCCTTCCTTCCGTAAGGCGGCTGGCGCAAGGTTCACCGTCACTCGTTGGCGCGGGAACACCAGGCCAGAATTTTTCACTGCCGCTTGCACGCGTTCTCGGCTTTCTTGAACCGCGATATCAGGAAGGCCAACAATCGTGAAGGAGGGAAGTCCACGCGAAGTATCGACTTCGACTTCGACAATCGCCCCCTCCATCCCGATAATGGCGCAAGAATGGACCTTCGCGAGCATAAGACCAGTCTAGATGAGAAGGTGTAGAAGGTCAAGGGAAACTCCGCATAACCAACGCATGTGCATAGTGATAACCAGGCGAGAGCAATGAATCTGATCTTATGCGGAATGCGATCAGCTCTTCAGGCCTATGGTGCAATATGTATAGAAGGGTATCGCCCTTCAACCATGGGTTTATCGATGACCTTCATGCCCTGCTAATCAAGGATAGAATCACACCTATGCCATGAACGATCTAAGCGCCCTCGTCCTTACTCAGACGTGAGAGCGCGCTCCGACTAAACTGCCAGAGGAAAATGGTTTGTACGATGGCTCCAATGCTAAAGGCCGACCACCCCAGATAGAGCCCTATCACCTCTCCCCTCATGACCCCCACCCATAGCACAACCCCTGCAACCAGGAGGAATGCAGCAACCGATATCGTAATACTTCTCGTTTGGCGCAAGTACAACAGGATTCCCTGGAAAAGGCTTTGTACTGCATTTAAAGCCGGCAGGGGCAAAGCGAACCAAAGCGCAGTCGCTCCAAGGGAAGCCAATTTCGGGTTGAGTGCCGAAATCCAAACAAACCATACTTTTGAAAGTGGTGTGCAGCCAACCAATATCATGAAGGACGTTGTGAGAAAAACCAAATAGAATGTAAAACGTTTCAGGCTCGGATACGATTTGGGCTTATCCAGCAACGCCACCACGACTTCGTTGTAAGCAACACCAAGGCTTCGTAATAGGAATACCAATCCGGAAAGGACTGGCCAAACTGCAAGGGAAGCCAAAGCCTCTGGCATCCTACTCAAGGCCGCGCTGCCCAATGGCTGGATCATCATGGTCAGCAAAGAAGTCATGACCAAGGGGAAATAATAATCAAGAAAGGAACGCACCGTCACCCCATCTGGCACTGGCGTTGCCAGTTTCACCTGGTTATCCAGGACAGGTCGTACTCGCAAACCCGCATATAGCGCTTCACTCAGCACACCGCAGGAAACGGCCACACCCGCTACCGCAATCCCAGGAATGGTCCCAATCCAATATCCAAGAGCCAAGACCAATCCGTCTGTGATGAGTCGAACGAGCGTCCCCCAGCCAACGACTTTGGTATGTCCAAAACGGATCAGGACACCTTGATTGAAACGACGGTAAGCAATCGACCATGTCCAGGGAAGCATCAGCCGCAAACCGATTCGCGCGGGTTCTACAATCTCCGCTGGTGGATTAATTAAACCGACGACAATCAGGTCAAAAAGGGGCGTGAAAGAGATCAAGAAATGCAGCAATGTGAGAGAGCCTCCCATGACCATCATGAAACGTCTTAACTGCTGATAGGAACCCCAATCTTTGCTTAATGCCGTTGAAACTGCCAAAAGCATGATGATTGGAGCTTCGATCAGCATGGATACCGGAAAGACGACCCCGCCCCAGGCTGCAAGGTTTATTTCAGGAGAGGGCAGACGCGCGACAACTGCGCTCAATGCAGGCAATTCAAATGCCATTAGAATCCAACTGGCGGCCAAAGGCCACCAGGTACGGAAGACATTTGACAATGGCAGAATCGGATCTTGGCACTCATCGTCGGTCTTAGAATTTCTCCTCTTGAACCAATCCTTGAGGCCAGATCCCCTGCTGTTTGGGATGTGCTCTGAACGCATTACTTTTGATAAATTTCTCTTTTTAACTCGGCAATATAAGGAAGTGTTCGATACGTGTCAGCATAATCGAGGCCATATCCAACTACCCATACATTGGGGATTTCGAATCCAATGTATTCTATGGGGACATCGACTGCATTACGATATTTGCGCAATAGCACACAAGTCTTCAACGAGGCTGGCTGACGCCCTCGGAGCAGACGATGCAGATAATGCAATGTAGATCCGGTATCAACGATGTCCTCTATAATCATTACATGCTCGCCTTCGATGGGGCGTCTTAAATCCATCAAAATCCGCACTTCACCTGTACTCTCGGCTGAACCACCATAACTTGAAAGCGCCATAAAATCTACTCGATGGGGGATGGTGAGATGCCGCGCCAGATCTGCTAGAAAAATAAAGGCGCCTTTCAAGATTCCTATCAGATTCAGACATTCGATGTCCGCATAATCCTGCGAGATCTGCTGGGCGAGTTTTTGTACTCTTTCTTCGATCTCTTCTTTGGATATTAAAATTCGCTCAAGATCATCCTCTGGGTATGCCACCTGCTTCACTCCTCAATAAAATAATCGTTTCCTCCGCGATTGGATCGTGCGATCCTCAGGATGCTTTCTCATCCTGCCCAATAGCACTCAAAGGATTTTACTCCATTTCCCGAGAGAAGCCTTCGCTTAATGTCAGATGTCCGGATAGTTTCTTGGCTTTTATCACAACTACTTATCGCGGCGCATTCTTAATACAGGGAAGTGGAATATAAAAACGCCGTGCTGAAAATTGCCTATCAATTACGCTATGAAAATCTTTCACACTCACGTATGGATCTGCAACTTTCATACACCCTCTCCCGGTTTTTGATCTCACACCTTCTATCGTTCTTTTTTCCGCAATACTGATTGACTTCGACGAATGATCATTGCCGGATTTGACCGAGGATCTCATCAGCCCGCTGCATCTCTTTAGATGTTAGAGAGCCGAAATCGATCGCAGCCATGCCGACTTTTGCTTGCTCGACTGTTTTGATTGCGTGGATAGGAATTTCTCTCCGACAACTGCTCATCACTCCAGATGGATATGAATCAACTCTTCCACACGCGTCAGAAATCCATTCGACATAAACTATGACATCACGATCAAACCGAAACGGGATACCAAATGCAATCTTGCTCTAACGCCCAATCAGGAAAACCTTCTTTCCTCAGAAAATAACTGCAATAGAGATCTGCTAATTGGAGATAACGTTCACCTCCATGCTCAGCCAATGCCACCAGCAAAGCAACCTGAGCGACGTCCGCCAGGGTGGCCAGCGTTTCTTTCCCACGCCATTGTGCCCTTTCCAATGGTAAAGTCGAAACCTGATCGATTGTCTTCTCCAGAATCTCACGGGCAAATTGAATCTGGGGCGATTTGACCGCTATCAAGATGGGAAGCATGTCATCCAGAAAGGCCTCATGAGCCCCTTTCTTCGCCATGACTTCCAGCAGTTCTAGCGCCTGGATATTGCTCGTACCTTCCCAAATGGGTGTGATCAGCGCTTCTCGATGCAAGCGTGCAACCGCATATTCATCCAGAAAGCCCAGCCCCCCGAATAATTCCATCGCCAATTGAGTAACCGTGGCAGCATGATCCGCAGTCCGGTTCTTGGCGAGGTGGGAGAGGAAACGGGCGTAGTGATATTGAGGGCTATAAGGAGGGCGATCGTGCCAGGCTTTTTGGAAAGCATCCACGGCGTGGAAGACCAGCGCCAACCCACCTGCTGTGCGTACCGCAATCTCTGTTAAATCGCGACGGATGAGGACATGTTGCAGCAGTTCCTTTCCGAAGGCGGATCGGGCTTTTACTCGCTGGAGTGTCTCCAGATGGGCCTTGCGTGACAGCCCCATGGCACCGATAGCATTGGCAAGCCGTGAGACGGTGAGGGTCTCCATCGTATAATAAATCCCCTCCTCTGCCTTGCCAATTAAATAAGCTTCACTCCCTTGTAGTTCAACTTCTCCCGTAGGAACTGCACGTGTGGCGCTCTTGCGTTTGAATCGTCGGACGCGGTAATTCAGATTCCCTTCTCGATCGAGTCGAGGGACGAGGAACATCGCCATGCTGTTCCCACTCCGGCCAGTAACGTCCCAGGATAAATTAAAGATCAGGTTCGAGCTGCCAATGGTTCTTCCCATAGATGTAGGACTGATATTGCATCGTTCTTGCCTCCCCTTTTTAGACAATAGCCATTTCAGATAGAATGGAAGAGAGGAAACGAGGCATGGTTTCCTGGATAGATGGGGCTCAATTCTCTTCCCTCTGCCATCCGGATACAGGAATCCTTAGCTCTAATCCTCTCCTCACCATTAACTTCAGAGATTGTCCAAAGGAACTTATCCCCCCCGAGAAATTTATCAGATTGCTTATGGATGCGGGAAACGTTTATCTAAAATCCCAAGCAATTCCGCGACCCGTTTCAAAATTGGTCGAAATGTCGCTTGCACAAGAACATCGGGTGGAAGACCGATCGATAGATAACGATCCTGCTTGATCATGACCATTAAGTATTGACGAGTAGAACCAGCGATATTCACATAGCGCAATTGTCCTCCCATCACTTCATCTAATACGCGCTCAGCGACCATCACCGCCGCAGCTGTAATCCCTGCAATCCCATCCGGATTTACATCGGGTTTGGCAGGGACACAGCCCATCACCAAGCCATTTTGCTCCACTAAAGCAATCCATTGGGTATGGGGAATATCGCGCGCAAGCAACGCGAGCACACGTAGAAGTTCCTCTTCGCGGGTGATAGATTCAGGGTGCATGGCTCATCTTCGCTCCATTAACTATTCACCCCTTAGATTATCCTTTCTGTCCCCTGAAAGCAAGTCATCACACGCCTTCGTTTCCAGCTCTACAATCAAATAAAGCACCTCGGATACAATCGGTACAGGATATTTCTTGTGCATCCCTAACAACCACCCAAGCCCAAGGAAGATTGGCTGATGCTCGCCTTTAGGTTAAAATCACTCTAGTATGGATACCCTCACCTTTGGCTACTGCAGAGGATTCTGCGGCTTGTTCAGACTCGCAATCTGGATGGCGTTTCCTTATCCTATCGAGGGTTATAGGCTGGGAAGCGCTTCCCATGAAAGCCTTCCTTTCGCAACCATGGACCGGGCTGTATCAATCTTTTTTTCTGTATTCATCCAACAAGGCATCCTTTCTTGTCAGTTATGGAATAAAATGAAAAGAGTATTTCCGCAAGTGAGAGTATGTTTCCATCCCTTCGCGGAACACTTCTGGATTTTCGAGTTCATCCCTCAATTTAAAAAGATCAGTTAAAATTGAACCGTTCAGCGCGAGAACAAAATAATGAAATCACCCAGTGAAGGACCCATTCTCGTCATCGGATCTTCAGGAGTGGATATCGTTGGACGTGCCTGTCAGGAGCTCAAACTGAGCACATCCAACCCAGCTCACTTGCGCGCCTCTCATGGGGGTGTAGCCCGAAATGTGGCCGAGAACCTTGCCCGTCTGGGGATGGATGTCCAGTTGATTACTGCCGTCGGGGACGACGATGCAGGTCATCGTCTACTTGACCAAGCTATTCAAGCCGGCATCGAAATTGAACACTCGTTAGTCTCCCCTGACATGCCAACTGGGACATACCTTGCAATTTTGGATGATCGTGGCAATTTACATGTGGGCCTTGACGATATGCGTGTTATTCAGGTCATCACACCTGAATATTTACGGCAACGGAAGGAGCTCTTCGCGGAAGCCCAGGCAGTTTTTGTTGATGGTAACCTACAACCTAAAACCCTTTCTCAAGCCATTCGTCTGGCAAGACAGGTCAAGGTCCCAATCGCGGCCGATCCTACAACCATGAACCTGGCTCCTCTCTTCTGTAGGCATTTGAAAGATCTGTGGCTTCTAACGCCCAATGAGAACGAAGCAGAAGTACTTTGCCCTGTTTCCATTCCACATGCCGATACAGCCCGTGCAATCGAAGCAGCAAAGCACCTGGTCTCCGAAGGGGTGGAGATTGCCATCATCACGATGGCTGAGTTTGGTCTCGGCTACGCCACCGCTTCCGCGAGCGGACATGTGCCTGCAATTCAGACTGAAATCCTTGATCCTACCGGGGCGGGCGACGCGCTCAGTGCGGCAGTGATTTTTGCGCTATTAAACGGAGTTCCCCTCGATGAAGCCGTGCGTCTGGGATTGTCAGCTGCCTCTCTTACATTAAAAACTGAAGGGACCGTCGTGCCTGATCTCTCCCTTGAACTCCTTTATGATCAATTTCTGTAGGCGCGATGTTGACCACCCTAAATAATATGAAAACGAAAACCGACCGACGCGCCCAACCGAACAGAAAACCAATCCTTAAATAATGAGGTCAACATGACTTTCTCGCATCCTTCCTGGTTGCAGCTTTCGCCACCCGTTTATAATGCCCTGCAAGCTCATCAGCCTATCCTTGCGCTCGAATCGAGCGCCATCACCCATGGATTACCAAAACCTGTCAACTTGGAACTCAGCGCGAAGCTGCTCCATGTCATCCACTCGGTCGGTGTAGAGCCTGCGATGGCAGCTGTGCTACGCGGACGGATATGTCTGGGCCTTCTTCCGGAAGAATTGGAGCAATTGGCTTTGGCTATGGATGTGTACAAGATCAGTCGACGCGATTTTGGCGTGGCGAGGGCGAACCGTAGAACCGGAGGGACCACAGTCTCCGGGACGATGGTCATCGCCCATGCAGCCGGAATTCAGATATTTGCGACGGGCGGAATCGGAGGAGTCCATCGTGGGGAAAGCGGAGACATATCCAGTGACTTGATGGAACTGGCACAAACTCCAATCGCAGTCATCTGCTCAGGAGCGAAGTCGATTCTCGACTTGCCGCGGACATTGGAATATTTAGAGACGGTTTCTGTCCCGGTCCTGGGGTGGCAAACGGAGGAGTTCCCGGCTTTCTTTTCGCGTAGCAGCGATTTACCCGTCAATGCACGCGTGGACAGTGTAACGGATGTGGCCAATATCCTGCACGCCCACTGGGAGATGGGATTAAACGGCCTCTTGATCTGTGTTCCCTGTCCGGAAGAGGTCGCCCTCCCGGCAGATGTTGTTGAGCAGGCTCTGAGCCAAGCAGAATCTGAAGCCGAGGCCCAAGGAATCAAGGGCAATGATTTGACACCGTTTCTCCTCAACCGCCTGGCCGAGATCACCGATGGAGCGACTCTGCGCGCCAATCTTGCCCTTTTACGCAACAACGCATTGATCGGCGCCCAAATCGCCAAGGCGATGATCTGACGCGTTTAAAAAGTCTTTTTCTACCTATCGTTTGAACGTAATTGCTAATAACGGTTTTGTGTTTTGCGGTACCCGCCCCCTGTGTTAATAGACCTGCATCATTGGCAACCCACCGCTAATAAATATGAAATCCCATACCCATTGCGGTGAGGGATTAATCCTCCTGGTACCGGTCGAAGATCAGAAACGATCAGAAAGCGTCTTATGGTTCGGGATTGATTCTCAAACGCACATCAAGGGCAAATGCCCCTCCCTTCCCT